>JBKHBT010000106.1:0-11750 GCA_046542255.1 Candidatus Zixiibacteriota bacterium
ATGGATTCTGCATTATTTATTTTGTTTATATATGGTTCTAGAAGAGTAATCTATATGAACTAAAAATTCAGCGTTAATTGCAGCTTTGCCCCGCCTCTTTGCGGAAGTAGCGCTATTTCCGCATCCACTTCATCTGGGAATGGCGCAAGATGAGCATCGACATATGCATCGAGGACATTAATAAGATGCACTCCGGCCGTTATCCATATCATAAGATTGCGGTCATCGATGCTTTCATTGAAATCAGCCCTGGCTTGATTGTATTCCGATGAGCCTTCATCGTAAACATTTCGAAGGCCATAGGCATCCTGAGCTTTTTTATGATGCTCCATTGCGAAATATATAGTAGTAGCTTCGGCAGCAATAAAAAATGCAGCCTTGATGTACTTGCGATTATAGGCCTGTCCCGCTCCCGGGCATAAACCAGAAAATAGCGCAGATAGCTTTGGCTTAGGCCGAAAAGACGGCTGCTTTTCGGAAATGTCTGTATCCAGTGAATCGGTTTCGATTTCAGTGAAGTCGATGGAATCTTTGCTACTTTCCAGAGTATCGCCCTCTTCTGGAAATTCGGTTTCTTCAGAATCGAGTACGTCTTCGAGAATTTTTTTTGCGCCTTTATTCTCTGCTCGATTCGAGTTGCCCTCATTCTCTTGCGCATAAACAGTAATACTTGCAAGAATTATAATTAAAACTATAGATTTCATCGACTTCAAATTTTTCCCAACGATTAAGATTTAATCCAATAGCTTATCTATTTTGTATGCAACAGCTTCGCCAGAAAGAAGCATCCCGCCAAAAATTGGGCCCATTCTATGCGAACCATATGCAGCATTAGAAGCCATACCGGCGACAAAAAGCCCCGGTGCAATTTCGACAGAATTATTCAAAATAACTCCTTCGCCAAGATTCGCATTCATCGAACGTTCGCCCTCGATACCGCCGGAAGGTGTATTCAGCTTGATTTTGGTTTTTTCGATAACCTGCTTAAGCACCTCGAGCGGATGTCCGGTGGCCTCGATGGCATATTTCCCTCTGACAGAAACAGGGTCAACATGCAAACCAGCCATAGTGATGGGTTTGCGATTAATGACAAAGCCGGTTATCCTATCATCTTCGACCATAACATCTTCGACCTCTGTGAGATTGAAAATGCCAACGCCGTTTTTCTCGGCATGGTTTATCAAGCAAGCCACACATTCAATTGCACTTGCTGTATAATATCCCTTTTCATATTCCTGATAACGGCAGTCGATTTCTTCGAGAATTCTCTTTCCTTGCTCTTGCACGACAATGATATTATATCCGATACCACCGCCCCACATTCCGCCACCGGGGGATAGTTTGCTCTCGAAAAGAGCCACTTTTCTGCCAGCCTTTGCCAGAGTAGCTGCCGCATACATTCCTGCAGGCCCACCGCCGGCGACTACTACGTCATTTTCGAGGTGGTCTATGAATTTCTTATTGAATTTTTCAATTATTGCTCGTGTTACTTTTACATCATCGATTTTCAATTTTACTCCTTTGCAAAAGTTAAGCAAATAATTTAATCGATGTGAAAGCATTCGGCAACCTGAAAAAGAAAATGGCAATAAAATGACAAATATCCTATTAATCCGATAATATTTCTTTTTTTTTCTGAAATCAGTAGGGAAAATGCCGATAAATGTTCAAGTAGCAGTAATTAAATTATATCTGAATTTAGTGAAATTGTAATTTTTAAGTGATAAACATGGCCAATAATGAATTTTAGCTTGGATAATCTCACAAGACCGCAAAATCTTGCTTTGGCAGAATGTCTATTGCGAGGCGTCCCTCTGCGGATGCTTATTCTCGACACAAAAATGGATATAGTCGATTACAATGATACAGCAAAAGACTACTTTTCAATCGATAATAAAAAAAACTATGCTGAATTAATTGATAACAAGGATCTACAATTTAGCAAACTAGCTATTGAAAACCTATCAGACGGAAATTCTAGCTTTTTCATGTATAATAGGATCGATAGCAAGCGGCAGCAAGAAATTCTGGAAACCATAACCCCGATTTTAGATGATAATAATAAAAAATTTGTCGTTATAATGTCCTATGACAAAGACTCGCTGGCTGATCCATTTTCATTCAACCACAATAGTGGGCATGAGCTTATATCGAGTTATTTGCGGCATTTTATCTATAAAGTGGAAAACAATGTACTCGATAATATCGGAGAACTTTTATTAATAGCCAATAGCAAGACATTAATGATCGAGCAAATGAACCAGCCTGCTCGTGAATTACTTGGTTATGAAAATTTTAGTATTGGCAGTATCCGACTATCTAATATCATCGATTTGCAATTTGATAAACTCGAAACTATGCTGGATAATATTGCAGATGAAAAAATCAGTCATTCTGTAAATCTTAGGTGTGCGGAAAACAACTTAGCCTATACCGAGATCCGAGTATTCAGAAAAAAAATATTCGATGACGATAGTTTTATCATTATCTGTGATAGGCCGGCACTTCTTCAAGATGTCAGGAAAAAGCTATTTAGCAAAATCGACTATTCGAAGACATTGCTAAAAACAATGCCTGTACCGATTTTTATCAAAGATAAAGACCTGGTTTTTATCGATTGCAATGAATCATTCTGTCAATTTCTAAATAGAGACTATAACGAAGTTATAGGCAATCGCTCTGAAGATATAGCCCCAAAAAAGCTGGCAGCAAAATACCATGAGGCCGATATAGCACTTCTATCGAGTCCGGGAGTGCAAAGATATGAATCGCAAGTTCTGGATAAGGATGGCAATAAAAGATATGTCGTTTTTCATAAATCGGTATTCTATGATGCCAGCAATAATCCAGCAGGAATCGTTGGCGTAATTTTTGATATTACAGAAAGAAAAGTAGCGGAGCTAAAACTTAAGGAAAAAGAACAAAATTACGAAATGATTTTCGAAAATTCCAAAATCGGTATTGGAATTGCAAATATGGATTCAAAAATCCTGCAGGTTAATAATGGTATCGCAGAGCTGCTCAAATGCAAAAAAGACAGTTTAATTGGACATTCGATCAAGGAATTTGTCGCCGATGAAGATATATATCTTGACCTGCGAGAAACAATCCGAAAAACCGGGAAGCTTTTTAATCGAGAGATATTGCTGAAGGATTCAAAAGGCAATGAATTCTGGGCACTTCTAAATGCCAAACACTTTGAAACCTATAAGGGCAAATTTTCTCAGTTTACTGTCTTAAGTACCGAAGAAAAAAGGCAATTAACAAGAAATTTCAGGAAATTCAAGGCTCTTGCAGACAATGCCAATTATGCTGTGATGATATTCAATAGAGAATTCGAAATAGTATATTGCAATCAAAATATCATGAAAACCCTCGGATACAATCGAGAAGAACTAATCGGCAATAATATCGAGGTGGTATATGATATAAATCAGTTCAAAGAGATCAAAGCCATTCTGGCTAATCCGGAAAATGAGATAACCAAAGAGCTATATCTAAAAAATAAAAATAATGATTTAATCCCGATGCTTGTCGATTTCAATTATTTGCGAGAAAATACCGGCGAAATCGATATATATTCTATGACTGCAATAGATATTACAAAATTAAGAAGCGTAGAAACAGAACTTGCCAGTAGAAAAGATTTCGAAGAGCTTATACTCAATATGTCCTCAGAACTTGCGATTACAGATAGCGATCAGATCAATAGAGCTATCGATAATTATCTCAGCCAGATAGCAGAATTCACCGGTATGGAAAGCGTTTATATCTATCGATACGAGGAAGGGCTGCTCAAACTAATACGCAGTCATTCTTATGATGATATCGGAATTGAAGGTGGCGCCAAAAAGATCAAAATTCCAGGAAAGGAATGCCTTCTGCAAATCATCGAGAAACTCAATAAATGCCAAACATTAGAGTTAGATTCTTACTTTCTTGAAAAGCATGGAAAATGTATTGAAAATGAAACGATATTTTCAAAAGGAATGAAAAGGTCTTTGCTTATTCCATATAATATCAAAACCGAATTTTCTGGTTTCATGGGCATGGATTCTCATACCGATGAAAGATATTGGAATCAGGATAAAATCAGCCAGATGAAAATAATAACAGAAATACTGGCGAAGACCTTCGAAAGAATCGAAACCGAAAAGGCTCTCCGCAAATCCAGGGATGAAGCCGAGGAGATGAATCAGAAGCTCCAGAAAGCAATATACCAGGCGAGAAAATATGCGCAATATGCCGACTCGGCAAATATGGCAAAAAGCCAATTCCTGGCCAATATGAGCCATGAAATAAGGACTCCAATGAACGGCATAATAGGTATGGCTTCATTGCTGAAAACAACCGAACTTACATCAAGGCAGGGGAAGTTTATCGATATCATCAAACAAAGCGGGGATGCCCTTCTGGCAATAATAAATGATATCCTCGACTTTTCAAAAATTGAAGCGGGAAAATTCGATATATCAAAAGCAGAATTCGATTTCTATGAACTTCTCGATAGTATAGTCAATATTATGCGTGTTAAGACTAATGAAAAAAATCTATATCTTAAAACAGAGCTGGATTCTCGATTATCAATAATTTTCAAAGGCGATGCAAATAGAATTCGACAGGTACTGACAAATCTTATCGCAAATGCAGTCAAATTTACGCAAAAGGGTGGAATAACAATTAGAATCGATTGTATAGCCAATCATAAAAATAGAGACAGGATTAAATTCAGCATTATAGATACAGGCGTAGGAATAGAAGAAGAAAAGAAGGCAAGCATTTTTAAGGCATTTGAACAGGCCGATGGAAGCGGTACAAGAAAATACGGCGGAACAGGATTGGGCCTGGCCATATCAAAAAGAATCATCGAGATGATGAATGGGAGAATTGGAGTCGAAACAGAAATTGGCGAAGGTTCCACTTTCTGGTTTGAGATAGATATGGAAAAACAGAAAACTATCGAGCTTAAAGAGAAAAGGTTGATGAAAGATGTATCTGGCAAAACAGTCATTTTAATCGGCAATGAAGCCAGAGACAAATCAAAGCTATTTAAAATGCTCAAATCAATCGGCTTTGATTGTATCTTCAAAAATGATATACAGAAAGCTATCGACATATTGATGAAAAGCAATAAAGATATCCCATTATTTATTATTGAAAAAAATATTGGATATGATCCCATGGATATATCAAGAATGGATATTACAAATAAGAACAATAAAGCCCCCTTTATTTGCCTTGCCTTCCAGGATGGTTTTATAAAAAGAGGACAGTTACCGGTAAACTATGAAATACTTAACTATAGATCTAATAAGCATCTATCACAGTCATTATATCGTTTGATGAAAAAAACTAATCAAGAAGTTGAAAACAGCAAAATTGACAATATCAAGAAGAGTAAAAATTGGAAAATACTATTAGTAGAAGATAATGAAATCAATCAAAGGGTTGCAAAATCTATACTGGAAAAATTCACCTACGAAACATCTATTGCCAGCAATGGCTATAAATGCCTGGAAATCCTGGAAAATGAAACATTTGATTTAATATTTATGGATATTCAAATGCCAGAAATGGATGGCATCCAAACAACAAAATTGATTCGAAAAAAAGGTATCGATATCCCGATAATAGCGATGACTGCCCATGCAATAAAAGGCGATAGGGAAAGATTCATCCAATCTGGAATGGATGACTATATATCAAAACCAGCAGAGCCGGATACTATTAATAAAATAATACATAAATGGCTCGAGCGGATGGCCGAACCAAAAGAGATACATTGTCCAAATAATGAAAACGATTGCCCGATAATCGATATGCAAGGACTACATAGCAGATTGATGGGAAGAAAAAAGTTAGCTATCAAGATTCTAAAACTATTTGCAAGCAAATTACCAGAATACATCGAAGAACTTATTGAAGCTTTTAATGATAACGACCAAAATAAAATAGAAAGAATCTCCCATACCATAAAAGGCTCAGCCTCCAATGTCAGTGCTATGAGAATATTCAAAATTGCAAAAGATATAAATGTGTCAGCCAAAGAGAATTCGCTTGAAAATGTCGATGAAAAAATATCAGAAATACAAAATGAAGCTGAAAAACTTTATCAAAAAGTATCAGTATTAGAGTAATTATGCTTTCAAGAATTTTAAACAAATACCGATAGATTTTCTAAAGGAGGTAATCATGCGCACTTTAATAGTCGAAGATGATTTTGTGAGCAGAAATCTACTTAATAGAATGCTGGAGCCTTTTGGCGAATGTGATATCGCTGTCAATGGAAAAGAAGCTGTCAAAGCATTCCATCGGGCTTTAGATGATGAGAATCCATATGATCTTGTCTGCCTGGATATCATGATGCCCGAAATGGATGGTAAAGAAGTACTCGAAACTATTCGAGATTACGAAATAGAAAAAGAAATTGTAGGAAGCGATAATACGAAAATAATTATGACTACAGCATTGGACGATCCTAAAACTATAATGTCATCCTTTCGAAATCAATGTGATGCTTATATTGTAAAACCTATTGACATGAAGCAGATTATTAAGTATCTAATAAGCCTGAAACTTGTGACAAAAGATACAATATATCAAAAGCTAAGGATCTAAAATGGAAGATTTATCAATAAATGAAAATGAACTTACATTTGTTGATAACGGTGTCGATTCTAAAAAAAAGAAAAAAATACTCATTATAGATGATGACGATGTCTCGAGAATGATTCTCAGAGAACTGTTAGCGAATCATTATGCTATTTCTGAAGCAAGTAACGGCAGCACCGGGATTGAAATTGCCAAAGAGAATGATATCGATCTTATCCTATTGGATATCAATATGCCTGACATAAATGGATTCGAGGTCTGTACTTTATTGAAAAACTCTGATGAAACCGAGAATATTCCAATCATTTTTCTTACCGCCAAATCTGGAACAGTCGATAAAACCAAGGCCTTTATGCTGGGAGCAACCGATTATATTACTAAACCCTTCGAAAGCGAAGAGATGCTTGCCAGAATAGAAACTCATCTGAAGCTCATAGATGAGATGCAGAACCTTACAAGCTATAATAATCGCCTTAATATTTTACTTAAGGAACAAACAAGAGAATTAATCAGGACAGAGCGACATGCCCTTTTTAGCGTTATGATAAAAGGCATAGTCCATAATCTAAGAAATCCACTTGGCGCAATGATGGGCGCAAATGACCTTGTAGTACACAATGTCAAAGAAGCTATCGAATCTGGCAAAAAAGGCGAAGTGATGAAAGCCCTCGAAAAAATCGATAAGTTTTCTTCCATGATAAAAACCAGCATCACAAATTTGAATGATATGGTAAATTCCATGCTGGCGAAATCCAGACAGGATAATATCGATCACATAGAAAATTTCAATCTTGCCGATATTATTCAAAAGGAAATCGAGTTTATGTCCTCAGACCGGCGCTTCGAAGCATATCTGGGCGATAGATACAAAATATTGCATAGTCATCTTCCCGTAGAAGCTGTACCATCCGAGATAGCACAGATTTTCCATAATCTCGTTTCTAATGCAATAGATGCGCTATACAATCAAAGTGATTCCCAGATTGAAATCGAGCTTGGAAAAGAAAATAATATGGCCTATTTCAAAGTCTCAGATAATGGCCCCGGGATTAAAGATGAAGTGAAAGAAAGAATTTTCGAGCCATTTTTCACTACCAAAGAGAGCAATCCCAATAGAAACCGTCCACCCGGCACTGGTTTGGGATTATACACATCGAAAGAGATTATCAGCAAATTCCGCGGCAGAATTGAATTAGAAACAGAAATTGGAAAAGGAACAACTTTTACGATATTCCTTCCGATCGTTAATAGTTTGAATTAGTTTTTTCTGGTGGAATCAAGTTTTCGTATGAGAAAAGAAAGCTTGCCTTCAATTTCATCGAGCCTTTTGTCGATAGCGTTTTTATCTTCATTTTGAAAATTAAAAGAACTAATATTATTAGCCTTTCGGAGAGTTTGGATAAAGCTTTCAAGCTCGCTTCTCTTTTCCTGCTCCATACGGATTATTTTACCAAGCTCATCCACACGCCTTTTGGAATCATGGACACTTTCCAGAATTCCGCCAACAGTATTTGTGATATTCTTTTCAAGCTCTTGAGTAACTCGATGAAACTGATCGAAGAACTTTTTGCTCTCTATTTGAAGAAACATCTCGAGCAGTTTTGGCGGATGCAGCGGAAGATTCCTTCCATCTCCACGAATCTTATATTTACCGCCACCAGTACAATATGGTTTATTTTTTCCTGATGGAATTTCTATTCGATAAAATGGCCGACTTCGCAAATTTTCTACATACAATTGCACATTCAGAGCCGGTGAACAGCTTTGAGCCTTGGAAATGATAGACAGTTTATTTTCATCGCAGATAGTACAACCGATTATCTCTCCGATTTGCCTTCCATCGGAATCTCGCGCATCGCGAATGCCTATTAATATTGCGCCGCCGTTTTCCGAATTGGCGAATGAAACCAGATCGACGGCCTTGAGGCCACTTAAATCCTCCTTGAAATCAACATCGAAATTCTCATCGCCGGATAAAAGTTCTCTCGTTCTATTGGTTATACCCTGAAATTCATATTTGCGTCTTTTCTCCAAATAACCTCCTATACCAAGCTTAATTAAAGAATAATAGATTGTTTTGTCGAGCAATTTTTAATATGGACTGTTCTGCAATCTGAAAAATCTTGACGTTTTATTTTATCAAAGATATATTAAATACTAGAGATTTTTGTTAGCGAAGAATCTGGCTAACTTCAAGATATTGTTTTCCAAAAGCAGATTTGGCGCTTTGGTAAGAGATAACACAAGAAGCCTGTGAGGTAAAGATGTCTGAAAATATCTATTATTTCGACAATGGAGCTACGAGTTTCCCTAAACCCCAAAGCGTTATAGATGCATGGATGGACTATTCCACAAGAATCGGAGCCAGTCCGGGAAGAGGCAATTATGGGCTTTCTGTCGAAGGTGGCGAAGCGCTTTCCAAAGTCCGCGAAAAAGTCGCAAAACTCATAGGTATTGAAAATCCAGACATGGTATCATTTACTCGGAATGCTACAGAAGCCCTAAATACTGCAATCTTCGGGCTTGTTACAGAAGGCGATCATATTGTAACAACAATCACAGAACACAATGCAGTACTTAGGCCACTTAATAGAATGATAAAGACCCAAAATGTCAAGGTCGATTATGCACCTATCGATGAAGAAGGCTTAGTGCAGCCAGAAGCGATATTTGAATTGGTAAATGACGATACTCAAATCATTATATTAAATGGGATATCAAATGTTACAGGCGCTATTGCTCCAATTAAAGAAGTGGGAGAATTCTGTATCGAAAATGGTATCATTTTTATTCTCGATGCCGCCCAGCTTCTTGGCACTGTTCCATTTAATGCCGTAGAAAATAATGTGGATATCTTAGGTTTTACAGGGCATAAGAATCTTCTCGGGCCAACCGGAACCGGCGGTTTGTATCATATACAGGACCTCGAGCCTATACCTCTTACATGGGGTGGAACAGGCGGAATGAGCGATCTACAGTGTATGCCGGAGCTTTTGCCATTCAAATACGAGGCTGGAACAGTAAATGCTGCCGGCCTTTATGCACTTGGAGCTGGAATCGACTATATCGAGAAAAAAGGCATCGATAATATAATGAAACACAAAATAACCCTCGCCGATAGATTTGTCGATGGAATAAGAGATATAAAAGGCCTTAGCCTTATTGGGCCGCAAAAGAAACCAGGGCAAAGAATAGGTGTGGTTTCTTTTTATATCGATGGCAAAGATACAAGAGAGATTGCCAGCGATCTTTGGGATAAATACAAAATCGCAGTCAGAGGCGGACTCCATTGCGCTCCAATGCTCCACGAATATCTCTCGATAGATGGCTCACTCAGGTTCTCATTCGGCATTTTCCACGACAATGATGATATCGATTATGGAATAAATGCACTCAAAAAGGTTCTGAAGTAAAACAGATTAGTTTTTTCCAGGCTTAAGAATTTATTTGAGAAAGTTACTCTATCTAACATTTATTTAATTATCTTCGAAGTTTACCGATACTATTATCTACTTGACAAGGTTTCTAATAATTGCGATTTTTGCTATGATATAAAAACAGGAGGCCGAATGAGATTATGGAAAGTAATCGTTTTTTTGGGGATGGTACTATCGATTTTTGCATATGATGGTTGGGAAAGAATATACGGTGGCGAACTTGTCGAAAGAACTTATGATATAGAGACAATGGAAGATGATAAGTTCATCATAGTTGGAACCGAAGCACCTTTGACAGAAGGCAATGGCTCTGTTTTGCTTTTCGCCCTCGATGAATATGGTGATACTATTATGGTTAGGATTTTTGATTTTGGCTATGATGATGGCGCAACTTCTATTACCAAATCAGCAGACGGCAATTATGTATTATGTGGCCATACCAATTCTTTCGGCGGTGTATTAGATTATGATGTTCTGGTTATGAAATTTACTCCAGAAGGCGATACGATATGGGCCAAAGCTATCGGTATTTCCAATACAGATGACTGGGGTCTGGATATCGAAACAACTTCGGATGATGGCTTTATAGTATGTGGAAAAACAGAATCCTTTGCAGACACCATAAGCGATGAGGATGTCTATCTAATCAAATTAGATTCCGAAGGCGATACGCTATGGACAAATTTCTATCGTGGAAGCTACAATAGCGCTGGCTATGATGTAGAAATAATGCCGGATGGCGGTTACATTATTTGCGGAATCACATTTGCCAGAATAACAGGTACAAATGAGATATTTCTTATCAGGACAGATGAAGAAGGAGGTGTCATCTGGCAAAATAGCTATGGAACTACTGGAAATCATGATGAAGCTTATTCCATGGTTGTATTAGGCGATGGCAGCATCATGGTCGCTGGCGCTACCCAATCATGGGGAGCGGATATGTTTGATTGCATGATTATGAAGTTGGATGAATTCGGAAGCGAAATATGGACAAATCTATATGGCGGCGATGGACAGGAATGGGCGAGTGAAATCAGGCAACTCGAATCGGGTGATTTCGCGATTTCTGGATGGACTTCGTCTCATGGAGCATTAGGAAATGATGCTTACTTTTTCAAAATCGATTCGGATGGAGTATTGTTATGGGAAAAAACCTATGGTGGCGCAAATAACGATTTTATAAATTCCTTTATCGAATTAGAAGATGGCGGTTTTGCACTTACTGGCTATTCTTATTCCTATTTCGCCCTTCTTGCCGATGCTTATGTGATAAAGGTTGATTCCACAGGCGCACTGGGCTATTTGCCGCTTTATGTATCATTAGATATCGGAAGTAGCTGGAATACATTTTCATATCCTTATATGGAGCCGGTTGTCTATTCTGAAATGTTCGGGCTGGCAATTCCGCCTTGTTATTCCTATAATAGTGCCGAGCGTTTATATGAACCGGCAGATACGCTCTATCCGGGCATTGGCTACTGGATGTTATATCCTGTCGATACCGTGCTCGGGATGGGGGGAATAACATCCTGTGATTCTACAATAGATACATTGCGTCCCGGATGGAACCTTATTGGCTGTCCGTTGGATACATTGCCTATCGAATTGATCACAGATATAGAGGGAGTCGTTCCGCCAGTTTATAATTATAATGCTCATGAAAGAGTGTACGAAGAAATAGATTTCCTCATGCCCGGT
>JBKHBT010000016.1:0-44064 GCA_046542255.1 Candidatus Zixiibacteriota bacterium
ACGGTCCTAAGGTAGCGAAATTCCTTGTCGGGTAAGTTCCGACCCGCACGAATGGCGTAACGATTTGGGCACTGTCTCAACAAGGGACTCGGTGAAATTGGAATGGCGGTGAAGATACCGTCTACTCGCAGCGGGACGGAAAGACCCCGGAACCTTTACTGCAGCTTGGTATTGGGTTTTGGCACTGGATGTGTAGGATAGGTGGGAGGCTTTGAAACCGCGACGCTAGTCGTGGTGGAGCCAATCTTGAAATACCACCCTTGCTTTGTCGGAATCCTAACTTGCACCTAAAAGTACGGGTGTGGGTACAGTGCCTGGTGGGCAGTTTGACTGGGGCAGTTGCCTCCTAAATGGTAATGGAGGCGCCCAAAGGTCTTCTCAGGCTGTATGGAAATCAGTCGTAGAGTGTAAAGGCATAAGAAGGCTTAACTGTGAGAGGGACACCTCGATCAGATGGGAAACCAGGGCTTAGTGATCTGGCGTCGCCGAATGGAAGGGACGTCACTTATCGGATAAAAGGTACTCCGGGGATAACAGGCTTATCGCCTCCAAGAGTTCACATCGACGAGGCGGTTTGGCACCTCGATGTCGGCTCATCGCATCCTGGGGGGGAAGCACCTCCCAAGGGTCGGGCTGTTCGCCCGTTAAAGCGTTACGTGAGCTGGGTTCAGAACGTCGTGAGACAGTTCGGTCCCTATCTGCTGTGAGCGCAGGAGACTTGAGAAAATCTATCTCTAGTACGAGAGGACCGGGATGGACGCACCCCTGGTGCACCTGTTGTCGCGCCAGCGGCACCGCAGGGTAGCTATGTGTGGTAAGGATAAGCGCTGAAAGCATCTAAGCGCGAAGCCAATTTCAAGATTAGGTCTCCCGTACCATTTTGGTACTAAAGGATCCTGGAAGACTACCAGGTCGATAGGCGACAGGTATACGTATAGTGATATACTTAGCCGAGTCGTACTAATAATCCGTGAGTCTTGGCCGTATTTTCCTTTTATTAGGAAGATATTAAGATACTAATACTGCTGTCTTAACAGACGCAGAAAAACCTCTTTTAGATATTTTGCCGGTGATAATAGCGGTGAGGAAACGCCCGTTTACATTCCGAACACGGTAGCTAAGCTCACCAGCGTTGATGGTACTGCACTGGAGACGGTGTGGGAGAGTAAAACGTTGCCGGCTTTAATTTAGCGCCTGATCTTTTGATCAGGCGCTATTAATTTAAGCTCTTAAAGTTATTACTTAATTTTAATGTATTTAAGTAATTAATTTTAAGTCAATTTAGTTTTTAACTTGACGCTATTTTAATTCGGCTATATTTTTCCACATGATTTCAACTTATAATTATAAGTCGAAATGTTATTAACCATTAAAATCTTGAGAAATCAAGGAAGGAGTAAAATGACTAAAAAGTTAATATTTGCAGTTGTTTTATTTTTAGTTTTAGTTGTCCCTGTTATGGCACAGACTGCCTATAACGTGAATGACAAAGTTCTTCAGGCCGGCCTGGGCCTCGGTATGGCTGGCCTCTATGGCGATTCTGGCGTGCCCCCTGTTTCTGTCGGTTTATCTATGGGATACAATGACAATATATCTTTTGGCGGCCTAGTAGGTTATGCATCATCAAAATATACATATTCATATCACGATGGTAGTGACTATGGCTGGAAATATACCTATATCGCAATAATGGCCCGTGGTTCTTATCATTTTGATATCCTAAATTCTTCTGATATCGATACATATGTCGGTTTGTCATTAGGTTACAATGTTGTAACTTCCAGTGAGTTTGGTGACTGGTATGGAGAACCTACTTCAGCATCTTCAAGCTATTTGCTTTATGGCGCACACTTTGGAATAAGGTATTATTTCAATCCAAATATGGGTGTATTTGGTGAGTTAGGTTATGGCCTTTCTTATGCCACTGTCGGCTTGTCTTTCAAGCTCTAAGATTTTATAATAAAAGTCTTTTAAAAAAACCGCAGTTTTTTTGCTGCGGTTTTTTTAATAGAAGTTTTCTCTTCAGGGCTATTATTTAGGTATTTATTTACTTCTTTTCTTTTTGGAACAATGATTAAAAGACTAAAAACTTGCTTTTTTGATAATTTTGTCGATATTATAAAAAGACTGTTGATGAATATTCGAATTTTACTTGTTGAGAAGAGATGAAAACAGAGAGATATTTTAAAACTACAAAGAAAATCCCCTTGCTATCTGCTTTTTTTTGGGGAAGCCTTTTTTCAGTTGAAATACTCAGATTAAATATTCAGGCACCCGATGAAATTGCAATATATTCTTTGCTCTGGATTCCTCTTATTTTCTTTGTACTATTTTTCGTTATTGGTTGGCTTGTCGGGAGGCCAGCAAGATTAGTCTTAAACAGAATTTATACTATTCTACAAATAAAACATAATTGCGAACATATAAAAATCGATAGTCATAATTCGATGGTATCTGTAATTGCAACTTTATTTACTTTAGTTTATATTCTCAGTCAAACATCTGGATGGATCGAGTATTTTGGAGGATATTTTAAGTTTGCTGAAAGAATATCATCTTTAACTCTTATTTATTTTATAGGCTTTCCATTAATTTTATATGCCAGTTTATTTTTGTTATTATATAAGATATTCAAATATAGCTCATTATTTCTGGAGATTATTCTAAATAGCTATTCAGATTTCGAAGATAATACAAATAATGAAGGAGATTAATTGGTGTATTCGGATAAAATTGTCCTGAGAACTAAAGGATTTTCAGATATAATAGACATAACTTCCAATGTCGAAAAAATAATCAAAAAGAGTAAGGTAGCGGATGGTATTGCATCAATTTTTGTGATCGGTTCAACGGCCAGTATATCTACTATTGAATATGAACCAGCCCTTGTGAAGGATATGCAGGAGAAATTGGAAAGCCTGATATCCCGGAATGAGAGATCTCGTCATTCAGAAACATGGGGCGATGATAATGGCTTTTCTCATATGCGAGCTACATTAATGGGCCCAGGAATTACTGTCCCAATAGTTGATAGCAAACCGACACGTGGAACATGGCAACAGATCATAATCATAGATCATGATAATCGACCTCGAGAAAGAAAAATTCAGGTACAAATAGTCGGTGAATAGAATCGAAAAATCATCTTCAAAAACTGCCTTTAAAAAAAGAAATCCTTTTTTAGCTGGTTTATTATCACTTCTTATGCCAGGGGTTGGAGAGATATATTGCAAAAAATATATGCAGGGTATCATTCTGATCGCAACTAACCTTTTTATCAATATTATCTGGTTTTTTCTTATGACAAATAGAATTGGAGCAATTTTGACTATTGTTTTTTATTTTCTATTGAGACTGGGGTCCATTGCAAATTCGGTTAGACTTTCGATAGGAAGAAAAATCATACCGGGAAAAATTAATAAGGCATACATTTACATTATATTACTTGTAATTACTAATTTAGCCGATTTTGGATTAAGCTCCGTGATTAATCATTACCGTTCGCCACATACTGTTAGAATCAGAGGCAATTCTATGGAGCCATTGATAGAAGATGCCGACCTCATCATGGTCGATCAGGCTTACTATGACCACAATCCTATTAAAAGGGGCGATCTGGTAAATGTTATTACCGAAGATGGCGCAACACTTTATATAAAGAGAATTATTGCCCTTCCTGGTGAGATGATTCTGATTAAGGATGGAAAGATTTATATCGATGATAAAAAGTTCGGTGATAAATGGGGTTGGTACAATAAAGACATCGATATCTATGATGCAATCAGAGAAAAACTTATGAACTATCCAGAAGAAAAATTAGGAAAAAACATGTATTTTATTATGGGGGATAATCGATTCGATAGCTTTGATAGCCGATTTTTGGGTCCAATCGAAAGAAAAAATGTAAAAGAAAAAGCATTATATAGAATGCTGCCACTTAACAAGAGCAGTGCTCTTTACTAGTGCAATAGATTTATTATAGCTTTTTTATTGATAATAAAGTAAAAATTAAAATCCTTGTGTAAATGATATTTGTAAATATAATTAGCTTTAAGAAATTTGTTTAATCTATATGGGTTACTCATCAAAATGGTGAATTCGAAGGCAAATATAACGATAAGTATAAAAAGAGTTTTTAGCTTATGATATAAAATTAGAGAAGTGAATTTTGTAATGGATATAATACTAAACAGATTTTTGGACACAGCAGCAGGCTCATCGTGCAATTTTATTTTTGGGGACGATTTTAGTTTTTTACCAATTATAATAATTGGCATTTTTATAGCCTTTTTTATTTTCTATCTCTTTTCATACAGAGAAAAAAGGTATTTAGAGATTGTAAAAATAATTAAAAAATATGGCTCTCTGGGGCTTGAAGACTCGATTATTCTCGATAATGATGCTAAGATCATTTTTTTCGATTCCGGTCTTCTCCCAGTAACTGGATATACTGAAGAACAGATTGCATCAATATTTGTCATCGATAATGACAAGGAAGTGATATTTTCCGAGTTTAACTTTTCACAGGATTTCGAAGATGGTGAAAAATATGAGATAAAGCTCAGCAATTTCGAGGAAAAATGTAGCAAAATCGAAGCCCAAATCTTCAGGTTAAACTTTGATAGAAAGCAATTGATCCTATTAAAGGTAGAAAATGAAAATAAGATTAAAGCCCCCCAAAAAGAACAAAGGTATAAAAGATTATTTGAATTTTCACCAGTTGGCCTGTTGATTATCGATGATGCTATGCAGGTTATTTCTGTGAACCAGTATCTTCAGGATTGGCTGGGGTTTTCTATAAAAGAGGTTCAGGGGAAAAACCTTTTGGAACTTGGAATAATCGATAAAGACAATTTCGCTAATATACGAGAAAAATTTTCTCAAAGATTAGATGGCAAAAGCGTAGCAGCTTATATTGTTTCATTCAAAACACGTGATGGTGATGAAGTTTATGGCGAGGTGACTGGCGCGAGATTGGACGAATATCCATTGCGGTTTTTGATCGCTATTCACGATGTTACTGAAAGAATTAAAGCAGAAAAAGCGCTTCAAATTAGTCAATTTAAATATCGCGAGCTAATAGAGAATATCAATGATATTATTTATTCAATTAAACCCGATGGAAAAATCGAATACATTAGCCCTCGCATCGAGCAAATTTTGCTTTACAATACCGATGAGATAATTGGAAAATCTTTTATTGATTTTATATTCGAATTGGACAGAAGAAAAATCATAGAAAGATTTCAAAAAATATCCAAAGGCAGCTCAGGTAGCGGCGAATACAGACTATTAAACAAAGAAGGTGGCATTTGTTGGGTCAGGCTATCATCGAAGCCAGTATTCGAAGGTGAAAAGCTCGTTAGAATTACAGGAGTGCTAACAGATATAGATAAATATAAAATAACAGAAGAACAACTGGGACAAGCCAAAACACTTTTGGATGCTGTTATTAATGTTCTTCCAGAACAGTTTTATGTAAAAGATCAGGATAATAGATGGGTCATACTTAATGATGCCGCATGTGATTTAATAGGGATTCAGCGCGATGAGTTGATAGGAGAGTCTCTCGAAAAAAGCCTTTCCAAAGAATATTATGAATTATTTACAACAAAAGATTCTTATGTTATGGAATATGGTGATGCAATCAGTATTTCCGAGATCGAGAGTGAAGATGGCAGGAACCTTGCATATAGAATCCTCAAATCTTCATATTTCAATTCCGAAAACAAAACCAATTATATCGTTGGTATCATGCAAGATATTTCTGATCAGCGAGACTATGAAAATGCTCTTCTCGAAAATGAAAAAAAATATCGATTATTATTTGATAAGGCCAATGATGCAATACTACTTATGAAAGATAGGAAGGTCGTTGATTGCAACCTTAAAGCCCTGGAGCTTTATGCTTGTAACAGAAATGATATAATCGGCAAAGTCCCTACGGAATTCTCGCCAGAATACCAACCTGATGGTAAAAAATCAGATATAGTCGCAAAAGAAAAATTGCGAAAGGCTTTGGATAATACGCACCCTGAGTTTTATTGGAAGTTAAAGCGAAAAAATGGCCAATTATTGGATGCCGAGATAAATCTTAATTCCATATCCATATCTGGCGATACTTATATTCAGGTTATCATAAAAGATATTAGCGAAAAGAAAAAGGCTGAAAAGGCTCTTCTTAAATCCGAGCAAAAATATAAAAAATTATTCCGAAATTCACCTGTCGGAATTATTACTATCGATAATGAAGGCAATATAATAGATATTAATCAAAAATTAGTCGAGATTCTTGGTTCTCCATCTATTGAAGCAACAAAAAAGATTAATCTTTTTAAATTCAAACCACTTGTAAAAGCCAGCATTACAGAGAATTTCAAAAAATGTATTGAAGATGGTGAAAATCTAATTGCTGAAAGCCAATACATTTCAAAATGGAATAAAAAGACTTATCTTAGATATCATCTATCTGCTATTTCGGACCGGGATGCTAATATCGAAGGTGTTCAAGCTATTGTCGAAGATATCACAGTTCAGAAAAAAGCAGAATATAATTTTGAATTTCTTTACAAAAGTGCAATCGAATTTGTAAAAATTACAGAAGACAAGAATGTGTATCAATTTATTGCTGATAAAATTAATCAATTGGTACCCGATAGTTTCATAATAGTGAATCATTATCATCAAGATAGGAATGAGAATGAGACAGTTGCGATTTCTGGTTTTGGCGATTTGGCGAATGACGTAAGTAAATTTTTGGGTAGTCCTCTACTTGGTTTTACGGTAGAGATGGATAATCCTTATGCAAAGAACGAGTTATTAAAAAATAAATTGATACATACTGGTGTTGGTTCCTATGGTCTTTCATTCCAAAAAATTCCAAAGGCAGTTGCGAATGTAATCGATAGGGTTTTTAGTGTTAGAAAAATATACACAATAGGATTTAGCCATGATCAAAGACTTTATGGGAATGCAGTAATTATTAAAAGAAATGATGAACCAATCAATAATGTAGAAACATTGGAGATGTTTGTTTATCAATCATCGCTGGCTTTGCAGCGAATTCTCATCGAAAAAGCTCTAAAAGAAAGTGAAGCTCATTTCAAATCATTACTTTATAATGCCAATGATTATGTGATTTTCCAAATCTCAAGAAATAAAACAACTGGAGATTTTTCAGAATGGATGATAAGCCCTTCTTTATATGATATTTATGGTTTGGAAAAACAGGAGATAGATACTTTTGAAGATTTATTCAAAAATCTGAATGCTGATTACGAAGAAAGAATCAAAAATGCTATAGTCAGATCATTTATCGAACCATATAAATTTAATGAAGAGTTCTATAGCATTCATCCCGACAAAGGCGAAAGATTCTATCATATTACGACAAATGGCATCAAGGATGAAAATGGCAACCTTAAGTATATCAACGGCATTATTATTGATGATACCAATCGAATAGAGGCGATTCAAAAACACAAGAAGCTGGAGGAACAATTAATTCATTCACAGAAACTCGAATCTATTGGACTTCTGGCAGGTGGCATCGCTCATGATTTTAATAATCTATTGTCTCCAATAATTGGATATTCAGAATTGATAATGATGAATGAAGATGCCTGTCGATCTTTCAAATCCGATATTGAAAACATCAAAAAAGCTGCTGAGAAAGCCAGAAAATTGACATGGCAATTGCTTGCTTTCGGAAGAAAACAAGTACTCGAGATGCAAGTTGTCAGAGTAAACGAAATAATTAATGATTTTATCAGCGTTATTAAAAGAACAATTCGCGAGAATATCGATATCGAGTTAAGACTGGATAAATCTATAAGTAGCGTCAAGGCCGATCCAGCTCAATTGGAGCAGGTTATCATGAACCTCGTAATTAATTCGCAGGATGCAATGCCTAAAGGTGGAAAGTTTACAATAGAAACAACCTCGGTAAATATCGATAAAAACTATCCGGAATTACTGGAGCACATAAAGCAGGGAAGTTATAATCTTATAAAATTCAAAGATACCGGGCATGGGATAAAAAAAGAAGACCTACCAAAACTTTTCGAACCTTTCTTCTCTACGAAGGATAAATCAAAAGGAACAGGCCTTGGACTCGCTACGGTTTATGGAATAATAAGACAACACATGGGATTTGTTCAAGTACAAAGCAAGCTGGACGAAGGCACTGAATTTTTGATTTATATTCCTGAGACAGAAGTCACAAAAAAGAAAATCAATTGCTCAAAAACAAAAAGCCCAAGTAGAAATACGGACAAGAAAATCATCCTGGCCGAAGATGATAGCGCTGTACGAGAATTAGTCAACAAAATCCTTTTTAGACTGGGGTATGAGACTCGAATGCTCGAAGCAGCAAGGGATTATAAGAAAATAGATGATTTGAGCGAATTTGACCTTCTAATAACGGATGTTATAATGCCAGAGCTAAATGGAAAAGAGTTATATGATTTACTCAAACAACATTCGCCAGATTTGAAAGTATTATTTATATCTGGATATACCGATGAGGTGATTGCTGAACACGGCGTTCTGGAAAAAGGTGTTAACTTCCTACAAAAACCCATATCGATAAAAGATTTATCAGATAAACTGGATGAAATCTTCGAGGAAAATTAATTTATTGGCTCTTTTCTCTTAGTCATTGCGATATCAAATCCTTATGATTATATTAATAATTAGTTTGTTTTTTTGATATACTTAATGTGTGTTTTCGGAGGTAATATGAAGGTCAGGATACTAATTATTTTTTTAATTTTCTTAGTTTCATTTTCATGTAGTAAAAAGGATGAAAATAAAGAGCAATTACCAAAAAAATCGGAAACAAAGGCAGAAGAGAAGGCCGATTTAAGTGGCATAAAGATTAGTGATTTACATTTCGATGGTAAAACTTTAAATGGTATAATAGAAAACCGATCGGATAAGATATTGGATTCTTTAGTCCTTCGAATTAGCTTTGTAAATGATTTTGATAGCCTTCCTATGAGATTCAATCTTCCCGTAGTTACCGGAGATGAAGATGGCGAAGTCCCAGCAGGATATGCAAAAGAGTTCAAATATGAATTCGAAAATCCCACATGGACCGATGCAGAAAATATAGATGCAAAAATTTTGTCGGGTAAATGGAAACAGGATTAATCAATAGTAAACGGGTTTTATCTCTTTTGAGAATAAATATTTTGAATATAGACCATAAAGGAAGCAATTATGCGAAATGTTTTAATCCTACTTATTTTTATAACAGTAGTTTTTTCACAAATCCCAACAGGAGCCGAATATTTAATAATTGGCCCCGATGAATACGAAGATGAAATGCAGCCTCTTATCGAGTGGAAGATGAAAAAGGGTATCCTAACCAGATTTGTCGGACTAAGTGAAACCGGCGAAGGCTATGAAAATATCGATGCCTATATTGTTACTGCCCACTCGACATGGACACCTACGCCCAGATTCTTGCTTTTGGTAGGAGGCAAAGATGATATCGAGATGACCTTTGCCGGAACTACTTCCTATGGCAATTATTATAGCGACTGGTCATATGGAAATACTGATGATGATATATACAGCGAATTACAAACTGGAAGGTTGCCAGCACAAAATGCCGAAGAACTTCAGATAATGGTCGCAAAAATCTTAGAATACGAAAAGAATCCCTTATACGGAAATTGGCTTTCCAAAGGGACTTGCATAGTCAACGAGGATGGCGATGATAGCGATTCAATATATTATGCCAATTGCGATAGCGTTATGGAAGACATGTTTTCTGCTGGCTATATACATGCTGATATGTTTAATGATGGAGATGGTGGACACGATGATTCTGATATTATTGCTGCTATGGATGAAGGACGAGGTTTTATTGTTTACAGAGGAATTGGAACTTCCAATTGGTATCCTCCATTCGACATAAACCCCGCCGAAGCTAATAATTCTGGCAAATATCCAATTATTTTTTCAAGCACTTGTAATATAGTCACAACGGTTGGTTCTCCTATGATCGATATTCAACTTATGAGAGCTGGAACGGTTGAGAATCCCAAAGGCTGTGTTGCATATTTTGGTTCTACAAGTTCCATCTCATCTGGTGCACATCTTCGTGGAGAGGTTGTCGAAGGATTCTCACATAGCTTTTATTCTGATACAACAAATGATATTTCTTTGGCATGTGAGAGTGGAAGACGACATACATATTCGTTATATGCTGATACTACGCAGTATAAGTCTCATGTTCTTATTGGCGATCCTGAAATGGACATACGAACTTGCCCGGCAAAAGAGATGCATGTCGATCATCCACTTATTGCATTTGTCGATGAAAGCAATGATTTCAATATTCAGGTTACAGATGCTGAAACTGGAATGCCGCTTTCGGGAGCACTGGTATGCCTTTATATGGAAGGTGAAATATACCTTGCCGATGATACAGATGGCTCTGGCAATGCCAGCTTCACCTTTAATCCCGATGTGGAGGGATATCTTGATATTACTGTTACCCACAAGAACTATTTCCCTTATGAATCTCTTGCGGATATTATAATCGAAGGTCCCAATATTTATGTTTCATCTTTTATTATCGATGATTCATCTGGGGGAAATGGCGATGGATTCCTCAATCCCGGCGAGGATGCAGAAATCACAATACTTCTCGGAAATAATGGAACCGGTAATGCAGCCGATGTCTCTGCCATAATTTCCGAAGACGATCCTTATGTTACTGTAACTTCAGCATCTGTCGATTATGGCAGTATAACCATTGGCGAAATATCAACGCCTTCTGCCAGTTTCAATGTTTCGATTAATGATGTAGTCCCAAAACATTACGACATTGCTTTTGATATGGAAATTTCTGACTTAGCAGGGAATATCTGGAATCGGCCGGAACCGGTTATTCCAGTTATCTCAGGGGATATACAATTCGCTGGCTATACTGCCTACGATGATGCGCCTTATGGTAATGGCGATGAAGCATTCGCAAGGGGTGAGACAGTTAAATTGCTTGTAGAGATGGAAAATATTACAAATGCACAGCTTTCTAATGTTGAAATAAACCTTATCGAAAATCTCGATCCACTCTATGCTGAAGATGCTCTATCGGTAAATTATTCATGGAATGGTTTCGAAATCTATACGACAAATTCTGATCCATTCTGGCTGACACTTTCCGATGCATCACCGGTTAGCGATAAAGCAGAGATCACTTTATTAATAGAAGGTGAAGGGCTAACCTATGATTTCTACGATACACTAACTTTTTCTGTCGATCTTTTTGGATGCCAGATAGGCCCTTCTGATAACTATGGCTATTATGCCTATGATGACACAGATGATGAAACAGGCCGTGCCCCCGAATTTGAATGGACGGACATTTCCAGCATTGGTACCAATTTAAATGAGATTTCTAATGCTGATGATAGAATCGTAACCTATGATATTCCTTTCGACTTTTCTTTTTATGGTTATACAAGCGATCAGATAAGCGTCTGTTCAAATGGCTTTATATCGATTGGTGTTGAAACCTGGACTGGTGGCTCAAGCGATGGCCATGAAAGAAGAATTCCGACAGTTGGCGCAGCATCTTCTATGATTGCAGGATTCTGGGATGATCTTAACCCTTCTGCAAATGGCGATGTCTATGGCTATCATGATGCTGCCAATAATAGATATATTATTCAATACGATGGTGTTTCACATTTTAGCAGGCCAGCGTATAGAGAAACTTTCCAGATTATCCTTCTCGACCAGGATTACTATTACACACCGACTGACGATGGTGAAATAATTCTGATGTATGACCGTGTGCATTATCGTTATTCCAACGCTGTAGGTATCGAAAGCCCGGATGAGACTGATGGCCTTCAGTATCTTTATCATAATGACTATATGGATAATGCCGCTTTGCTCACTGATGAGCGCGCTATCAAATTCACCACAAATCCGCCATTGAATCCTGGCCCCTGGCTCTATATAGCTAATTATAGAATAGATGATACCGAAGGCGGAAATGGCAATATGGCAATCGAGAACGGTGAGACAATAGAGCTTTATGTAACCTTGAGAAACTCCTCAGAAAATATTGCAACAAGTACAACTACAAATCTGCTTTGTTCTGAATCATATATCAGTATCACAGATAATTCTACTTTTTTTGGTGCTATGGGTAGTGGAATAGAATATGAAAACTCATCAGATCCCTATGAATTCGAAGTTTTTGGCCTGACTGGTAATGATTTCGCCCAGTTTGAGCTTCAGATATCTGCCAATTCCGGCTCTTATACCAGATCTGCGCCGATTACGCTGCCTGTATGGAATGTTCTCGATGTCTCCGAAACACCAAAACAACAAGAATTAGAACTCATTAGCTGTTTTCCGAATCCATTCAATTCTTCAGTAACCATCGTTGCGCATGAGGATATGCAAATTTCAATTCTCGATATAAATGGCAGAATCATATCGGGCGATGCAGCAAAATCGATACGAAGTGGCGAGATATGGCAATGGCAACCAGAAGGAGCGCTACCCAGCGGTATATACCTGCTAAAAGCTATCGATGAAGATTCCAATATCCATTTCGAAAAAATCATACTTATGAAATAGCAGATTTATCGCTCTAAATTCTTTTCATTTATATCTTTATATATTTAGTTATATCTTTATGTATTAACCATTTGTGGCTTGCGCATGTGTGAAAATAGACTTTACAAAATTATTTTTATAAACGTAAAAATAAACTGGACAAAAATATATTTGTAGTTATATTGGGTTCAAATGAGCTAATCCATAATGAAAGGAGGAAAAATGGAACAGTTCGAACAATTCAAGAGAAGGGTTCATGAAAAACTCGAAAATCATGCCCTATTGTTGAAAGAGCGTGATAGCGATACTTTCGATGAAGAAAAAGGTGAGATATTTAGGCAGATCAAACTTGGTCAAGTCGAGAGTTTCAGGGCGATGTTCCAGAGAATGGAAGAAGAGCTGGATGATTTTGCTCTTAGGCATATCAGTCGCGATAATCCGCTCTATCATAAGCTTTTTATCGAACTTCTGGATTGCAGCCTAAACCAGCTCCAGACAATGCGCTGTTCCGCATTGTCATACTTTTCAGGCTAAAACATCAGTAAAGTCTTTTGGGTATATATATTAATTATTATATATATGTTATATATATGAAAAGAGAACACCTTGAATGAATACGCTCGTGAGGCCAGGCTTGAAGATAAACAGGCCGAATCTGAAAAGAATGAAGCCATGGTCGCGACAATTCGTGCCCTTCAGCTCAAATCTCATGCAGCTTATGAAGAAATCTGCGGAACTCGCCCGAATGGAATCTTTCGGAAATTTGTCTGGAGAAAATAAAATGATTGAAAAGAATGTAAAACAACTCAAAGCGCTCGCAGAGAAGTCAAGAATGCGCATAGTGAATGTGCTTCTGGAAAAACCGCAATATGTTGAATCGATAGCCAAAAGCCTTCAGCTTTCATCACCGAATGTTTCGCTTCATCTCAAGAAGCTGGAAGCTGCTGGATTCGTCAGTAGCGAAAAAGAGCAATATTATACCATTTACAGGGTAAATGAAGAATTGCTGGAAAAGAAACTTATCGATTTCATAAAGATTTCGAAGGAGGAAAAGATGCAACAAAAAGAGCGGATAGATGATTACCGAGCAGGTGTTATCAAGAGCTTTTTCAAGCCTGAGCGTGTCATTTTGCCTCGTCAGCGGAAAAAGCGGCGTATTGTTCTCGAAGAAATAATTGATCGGTATTTTGAAACCGGTGTCGATTATACGGAAAAGCAGATTAATCACAAATGCGTCGATCTCGGATTGGATGATTTCTGCTTTGTCAGAAGGTCGATGATCGATGAAAGGCTCATGACAAGAGAAAGCGGAATCTATCGCGTAAAAGCCAAAGAGGCAAAATGATGATTATTGGCATAATAGCAATCAAAGCTAGGGCTTTTTCATTCTATGGTGAAAAAGCTCTTTGATTTTAATCATATTTTTCACTATCTTTTTGGTAAATAAGAAAGGATAGATAGATGAAGATTATCGATCTAAGAAGTGATACAGTTACAAAACCATCCCAGGCTATGCGAGAAGTGATGGCAAAAGCCAGGGTTGGCGATGATGTCTTTGAAGAGGATCCTTCGATTAATCAATTACAGAGTATGGCTGCCGAGATGACTGGCAAAGAAAAAGCGCTCCTTGTTCCTTCTGGCACAATGGCGAATCTGATCGCAATTCTGACACATTGCCAAAGAGGCGATGAAGTAATTCTTGGCGATAATTGCCATTCTTTTATATATGAAGGCGGTGGTATGGCAAGGTTTGGCGGTATTCAGCCCCATATTTTGCCTAATCTTTTAGACGGAACAATAGATATCGTAAGAATTAAGAATGCTATTCGAATAGATGATATACATTTTCCAAGAACAAAGCTTATTTGCCTTGAGAATACTCATAACCGTATGTTTGGCACACCTGTGAAGCCAGAATATTTGGCCAGGGTTTCTGAGGTTGCCAGATATCATGATTTGAAAATACATGTCGATGGTGCAAGAATTTTCAATGCAGCTATCGCTTTGAATACAGATGTCAAAGAATTGGTTAAAGATGTCGATTCTTTTAACTTTTGCCTATCGAAAGGCCTGGCTTGTCCAGTGGGTTCAATTTTAGTCGGAGATAGCGATTTTATTCATAGGGCCAGGTATGTTAGGAAGGCTCTTGGTGGCGGAATGCGGCAGGCCGGCATAATAGCGGCAGCAGGTATTTATGCACTTGAGAATATGGTCGAGCGCCTTGCCAACGATCATGAAAATGCAAGATTTCTTGCTGAAGGTATTTCTGAAATCGATGGGCTTTATATCGATACCGAAAAAGTATCGACAGATATTGTGTATTTTGAACTCGATGGAAACAAAATCGAAGCCAAGGAGCTTGTTTCCGAAATGGAAAAGAGAGGTGTTTTGTTTTTCCAGACATCACCCCAAAAGTTTAGAATGGTTGCTCATTATGGAATTACAAAAGATGATATAGATTTCGCACTAAGACAATTTAGGGATATTTTTAATTAAATTATTAAAAATAGTAAAGGGATTATTGACTTTTATATTAATCATAATTTGGTTATCAGTATAAGGAATAAAATATGAATAAACTAAATTACGATAACTTTTCATCATATAGGCCTCCCAAAGAGCGCTCTTCTTTGGAAGCTATAAACCATGACATCAAGAGAATTTCCAAAAGCGAAATCGTAAATGCCATCCTGGAAAATACCGGCGGTATTGTAGCGGTATTAGATGTAAACCGTCAAGTAATAGGTGTCAATCATAAATTGCTTGAAAAGCTTAAAATTGAAAACAGAGAAGATGTATTTGGCCTTAGGCCCGGGGAAGTTTTTAATTGTATTCATTCCATTGAAGAAGATGGGGGATGTGGACATAGTAAATACTGTCCTACCTGTGGTGCTGCTATAGCTATATCTCTTGCACAGATAGAAAAAGAGCCTATTGAGCGAATTTGTGTGGTGAGCTTAAAGAAAGATAATGATATCGAAGAAGTTTATTTCAAAGTAAGGGCAAACACCTTTTTTCATGAGGGTAGATGGTATATTTTGCTTTTTTTACAGGACTATACGGACGCGCAAAGGCGGGCATCTCTCGAAAAAATATTTTATCATGATATTGGCAATATTGTTAATGGCTTAGCAGGTTCTGCACAGATTCTAACCTCAAGAAGAGGAGAAAATTCATCAGAAGATGACAGTATTAATTATATCATCGATTCTGCTATGCAGCTTAGCCGTGAGATTTTATTGCACAGAGCGATGCAAGAGAAGGATGCGCAAATTTATCATAAGTCATTAGAAAAAGCATCTATTAAGAGCATAATCGACAAGGCAGTATCGATAATACAAAATAGTTCAAGCGCAAAAGACAAAACAATTGTGGTAAGCGAAGCACCAGAATTTGAAATGTATCTTGACATTACAGTCGTTATAAAAATATTATGCAATATGTTGAAAAATGCTCTGGAAGCAGACAATACTAAAAATGAAATAGAAATTTGGGCTGAATTGGGCAATCAAGACGGCAATATTAAATTCCATGTTTGGAATGATGCTTTTATTCCCAAAGAAATCCAATACCGTATTTTTCAGAAGAATTTTTCTACAAATCCCGAGCTTGGAAGAGGCTTTGGTACATTTAGTATGAGATTTTTTGCCAGGGAACTATTGGATGGAGATGTATATTTCCAAACCAGTAAAAAAGAAGGTACGAAGTTTACACTCAATATTCCTTTGATTTAGACTCTTTCCTTCTATTTTGAAGTAAGATATGTCTAAAGAGTTCAAATTAGTCTATCCTAACATATTTTATTAAAACACTTGATTAAAGCCAGATAAAGCATTATTATCTCTAAGAAGATTGTAATGTAAAGTGAGATAATTCATCTTGTGAAATAAATCACTTTACAGAATAGACAATATATATCATATTTGATATTTGAAATTCGAGTTATAATAAGAGGTGATTGTAATGGGTAAGACATTTATTGACCCGGATAAAATTGAAAAGCTAATCGAAGAGAATAAAAATCCCGATAAGGTTCAAGTACGCGAGATTCTCGACCATGCAGCCGAGATGAAAGGCATCGAGCCGGAGCAAGTCGCTGCTCTTATGGGTGTCGAGGATCAGGAAGTATGGGATGAGATATTTGCTCTTGCAAGGAAAATCAAAGATACATTGTATGGAAATCGAATAGTGCTTTTTGCACCACTTTATGTCTCCAATTATTGCGCTAATGATTGCCTCTACTGCGGGTTTAGATGTAGCAATACAGATGCAACTCGAATTTCTCTTTCTGGAGAGAAACTTGCCCGCGAGGTTCTTGCATTGGAAAATGTCGGCCACAAAAGGCTTCTTATGGTTTATGGTGAACATCCCAAATGGGGCATCGACTATATTTTGGATACAATAGAAACAGCATATCAGACCAGAACCGAAGATGGCCACGGCGAGATACGAAGGATAAATATCAATGCTGCTCCGATGGATGTTGACGATTATAAAAAGATTAAAGATGTTGGTATCGGTACATATCAAGTATTTCAGGAGACTTATCATCCCGGGCGATATTCCGAAGTTCATCCCAAAAACACGATAAAAGGCGACTATGATTGGCGTTTATATGCCCTCCATCGCGCTCAGGAAGCTGGCCTCGATGATGTCGCAATCGGCGCATTGTTCGGCCTATATGATTGGAAATTCGAGATACTCGGACTTTTATACCATGCACTCGATATGGAAAAGCATT
Source organism: Candidatus Zixiibacteriota bacterium (assembly GCA_046542255.1). GTDB lineage: Bacteria > UBP14 > UBA6098 > JBKHBT01 > JBKHBT01 > JBKHBT01. The sequence continues at coordinate 17,330 of JBKHBT010000016.1, forward strand.
TTAATGTCGGGCCACATACGGTATCATTCCCAAGGTTAGAGCCTGCTTTGAATTCTCCGATTACAACCGATTCACCATATATGGTAGATAATCAGGATTTCCGTAAACTGGTTGCTATTATAAGGCTTATGGTGCCTTATACAGGCATGATTCTTACTGCGCGCGAAAAGCCAGAATATCGACGTGATATCATTAATCTTGGCTGCTCACAAATTGATGCCGGAACCAAAATCGGCATTGGTTCATATTCCGAATCAACAAGATACCAGGAACTGCAGAAACAGCAATTCACAATCTATGATACACGTTCACTCGATGAGGTAGTGCGCGAATTGGTACAAATGGGATTTATACCATCCTTCTGTACTGGCTGTTATCGCTCTTCAAGGACAGGCGAGACATTTATGGGAATTACCAAGAAGGGCGATATCCATCATATGTGTCATCCTAATGCTATTCTTACGCTAAAAGAGTTCTTATTAGATTATGCCAGCGAAAAGACCAAGCGAGCTGGCATGAAGCTTATCGAGAAAGAACTCGATAAAGAGAATGGCAAGATGCGCGAATTCCTAAAAGAAAAGCTTGAGAAAATCGATAAAGGCAAAAGGGATTTGTACTGCTGATAAGGTTTCTTCAGTTCGATAAATATTAAGATTTTCAAATTTTGGATGATTTTGATGCATTGTTCCTTTTTTTTGATTATTTTCTTAATCACAAGGAGGAAAAATGAAAAAATCCAGTATTATCTCGCTCATAATAGCAATAGGGCTATTAGCATTTGCTATTTATCATCATGCCATAGGTATGCATATGTGGGCAATTGTGAAAGATATCATTGCTGTTGGCCTGCTCTTTATAGTTTTTAAGCCAGGGAGGATAGGGCAAATCGTATTTGGCCATATTGCTATTGTTGCTGGTGCTATGCTTATTACTGGCGGAATCCTAATCGCACCATTTTTTACAGAAGCAATCAGGCAAAACAATGGAAATATCACACCCTTACAAATTTTTGCAAATCCATTATTTTGGGGTTTTATCAGTACTGGTGGCGGTGTTTGCTCGATCTATCATGGTTTTTGCAGATGCGTTAGGCATGATTAGGGAAGTAAAAAATAGGGCAGAGCTTTACTCAATATTTTTTTTACTTTTTCTTTTTTGGGCTGCAAGCGTATTTCTTTCCCAGAAATATCCACCTGTATAGCCCTGTATAGACCTATCATCATTGGCCATATCAAGCCGTTTTTCAGTCAATAGGCAATATTTCTTATCGATTTCAATTCCGAAGAATTTTCGATTTAGTTTCTTAGCAACCACCGAAGTGCTGCCGCTTCCCAGAAATGGATCGAAAACGATATCACCTTTATTCGATGATGCAAGAATAATCTTGGCAAGAAGCTTCTCGGGCTTCTGAGTGGGATGGTCGGTATTTTCGGGCATCGACCAGAATGGCACAGATATATCGGTCCAAAGATTGGAGGGATGAGTTATTCGGAATTTGCCTTTTTGGCTATTTTGCCAATCTTTTGGTTTGCCATTTTTATCTTTATAGGGTGCTATAACCTGGCGTTTGAGTTTGACATCATCGACATTAAAAGTGTACTCATCACTCATCGTGCAGAACCATATATCTTCTGAACAATTTTTCCAATTGCTTTTGGCTCCGCGGCCTTTTTCGCGCTCCCATGTTATTCGGTTTCGTATATGGAAATATATATTGCAGATGCGAAATATCGCAGGCGAAGACTGCCAATCGCCACAGATATAGAGCGAACCAGTGTCTTTTAGGATAGCAGGAAGTTTGCAAAGCCAGCTATCGAGCCATTTTTCGTATTCATCCAAAGATTTTTTCTGGAATTTTTTACTCCCAAATTTTTTATTCATATTATATGGTGGATCAACAAATACAAGATCGACAGAATTCTCGGGAATCTTATCGATGGCATCGAAGATATCCTGATTTATTATTTTGCCGATTATACCATCGATTTTGCAATTATCATCGATCGTGATAAGCCTCTGTGAATAGATATCTCTATCTTTCTGGCTTAGAGTTATTGTTCTATTTCTTGGAGCGCGTTTTTTTCTCATACTATTTAAATCTCGAACCTGGTAATCTAAAAGTAATATTTATTGAAAATTTGAAATGCTTTATCTCCTAAAAACTTTATGCTTGTGCCTATTAGGATTCTGCAGTTTCAATGCGAATTTGAAATTCGAATTGAAACTGCTTAATTTATTTTGCGAAATCCGTTTCGCAAAGATAAATAATCACCCACACTTGCTAAATCCACAGCTATGACATGTCAGACATCCCTCTTCGCGAGCCAATGTAGCACCACAATCGGGACATGCGCCAACTACCGGGCCTGCTGAAGAGTTTGATTCGCCCTCGTCCTTATTGCCCTGCGAAGTGCTCATATCGAAAAGGTCGAGCTGCTGCTCCTTCTCCAGCAATGTCTCTTGATGCCATTTTAATGCCCATGCAATAGCATCTGCGCAGGATAGGATTTTGTGGCCACGGAACCACATCGAATTTGGGCATTGGATTCCTTGAAGCTGTCTTACGATATGTTTCGGCTCGATACCGCTTCTTAGTGATAGAGAAACCATCCTGGATAATGCTTCAGCCTGGCTGGCGGCACATCCGCCGGATTTGCCAAGATGGCTGAAAATCTCGAAGATACCATGTTCGTCTTCATTGACAGTAACATAAAGGCTTCCGCAGCCGGTGCCGACTTTATAGGTTTTGCCCTGTGTCGCATCTGGCCTTTTGCGCTTTTCGCGATGAGGTAAATATTCCCTGGATTCGACTTTTTCCGGTTTTTTCTCTTCTTCTTTGGATAAGGAAAGCACTTGTTCTGACCTGCTGCCATCGCGATATATGGTTACGCCTTTGCACTTAAGGTCATAGGCAAGGCGATAGACTTCTTCGACATCTTCTTTGGTTGCATTATTTGGGAAATTAACGGTCTTGGATACTGCATTGTCTGTGAATTTCTGGAAAGCTGCCTGAATCTTGATATGCCAGATAGGCGAGACATCATGTGCTGTTACATAAACCTGTTTCAATTCTTCAGGAATTTCATCTATCTCATGAATTGTTCCGCTCTCGGCGATTTTTTTCATTAATTCCTCGGAATACAGATTTCGCTCTTTGAGTTCCTGTTTGAACATTGGATGAACTTCGGTCATTTTGGTTCCGCCCATTACATTGCGAACATATGCCAATGCAAATAGCGGTTCGATTCCGCTGGATGTTGATGAAATGATAGAAATAGAGCCAGTCGGTGCGATTGTTGTGATTGTGGCATTTCGCATGGGTTTTGAACCGGGATAATCGAATATGCTTCCCTCATAGGCTGGAAAGCTGCCCCGTTTCTCGCCGATTTCCTGCGATTTCTTATGTCCGCGTTCGCGTATGAAACGCATGATATCCTCGGCAGTTTTCACTGCTTTTTCCGAATTGTATGCAATTCCCAATTGAAATAATAGGTCTGCAAAGCCCATAATGCCAAGGCCTATTTTGCGTGTTTTCAATGTCTGCTCAGCGATTTTTTCAATAGGGTAGCGATTGGCATCTATTACATTATCTAGGAAGTGCACAGCATCATCGACAACCTCACCGAGTTTATCCCAATTGATTTTGCCGCCCTCTGCAAAATGCACAAGATTAATAGATCCCAGATTGCAAGATTCATAAGGTAAAAGAGGCTGCTCGCCGCAAGGATTTGTCGATTCGATTTCGCCCAGATTTGGTGTTGGGTTATTATTATTCATTCTGTCGAGAAATATAATACCTGGCTCGCCAGTTGCCCATGCCGAATCGAGAATCTTATCGAAAACTTGCTGAGCATTCAGTTTCTTGCCAATTCGCTCTTGAGTTCTTGGATTAATCAGGTCATAAGCAGAACCGCTATCTACTGCCTTCATGAAATCCTCTGTCATTCCGACTGAGATATTGAAATTGTTTAGCTTATTAAGATCATTTTTGACAGTGATAAAATCGAGAATATCGGGATGATCGACACGAAGTACGGCCATATTAGCGCCGCGGCGAGTTCCACCTTGCTTGACTGTTTCGGTTGCGCTATCGAAAACATCCATGAATGAAAGCGGCCCAGATGATATTCCTGCTGTGGAATGAACCAGGTCATTTTGTGGGCGGAGCCTCGAGAAAGAAAAGCCAGTACCGCCACCGGATTTATGAATAAGAGCAGTATTTTTGACCGTCTCGAAAATTGCATCCATCGAGTCTTCGACAGGAAGGACAAAACAAGCCGAGAGCTGGCCGAGATATCTTCCTGCATTCATAAGTGTCGGAGAATTGGGCATGAATTTGCGTTCTGTCATTAGCTTATAGAATCTTAATGCGGTTTCTTTGATATTTGCATTTTGCTCATATTCCTTATCGACCATTGCGATTGTCTCTGCGACTCTTTTGAACATGTCTTCCGGCTCTTCTGTAACATCGCCGGATTTATTTCGCTTTAGATAGCGCTTTTTCAGGACGGTAAGAGAGTTTTTCGTTAAATCAGCTTTTTGAAGCTGGCTCTTCTTTAAGATTTCTTCTGACATTATGCCCCCCGGTAAAATGAGTCAAAAAATTCCAAAATTTCCTCCCAAAAACCAAAAAAAGGTTTGAGAATCAAAAGTTTTCTATATTTTTTATAATCTTTAATTTCGAAAATCAATATATAGACATATCCCATTCGAGTCAAGATAAAAAAACACAATATATTGTGCCCGGAGCTTATTAATACCACAAGTTATTGTGGTTACTTGAGATATTTAATTGTTAATTTTTTTCTGCTTAATTTTATCTTAATTTTATTAAGTTGTTGATAAAATTCTTTTGCAACTTAAATTACCTTCATGAATACTCTGGATGTAAAAATTTTGGCAAGAGCCTTGAAAGACAAGATTGCTAATTGGAAGATCCACAATACTTTCGGCAATACCGATGAATTTGTTATACATATTGGAAACGACTCAGCTTCTGGCACAAATTCTGATATTAGGCCAGATGCAGGCTCATTGATTTTCAAAAAGCAAGGTGATTTTTCCTGTTTATATTTCAGCAATAGTTTTCCGAAGCCTGCGAAAAATTCATGGAAACCCGGAATACCGGATTACTTTATCGATGATGTCGAGGCCATAGATTCTGATAGGATAATTCTTCTGCATTTATCTAAAGGAAATGATCAGGACAAGAAGCTATATATAGAAATTACAGGCAGAAGGGCAAATCTTATTCTTACAGATGAAAATGACATCATAATTACTTGTCTTATCAGGATAACCGGCCCAAAAAATAGCTATAGAAAGCTGATTGCTGGGAGTAGATATAAGCTTCCGCCTCCCATGGAAAGGCTTTGTCCATCGGTGGTTCAATCGCATGAGATCTGGGAAAGATGGATTTCGAAAATTGAACTCGCTATCAAAGAAAGCACTATTAGGTCGAGATTTTTCTGGGAGAAATATTACGAAAAGGCAATTGATAGCAAGTCTGCTCTTGAACTTATGGAATCGATTAAGCAACTCGACCAGCCCATGACTCTTTTTCGAGAAGATCTTGAGCTTTTGCCATTTTATATCGATTCTCTGAATGCCGAGATATTCAATAGCCATCTGGATGCTTTTAGTGAATATTTCAGTCTATTGACAGATGATATCAAAGGCGAAGAATATAAAATTGTCCAGAAAGAAATTGAAGTACTTCAAAAAAAGAAGCAAGCACTTCAAAGTGAATTAAAAAAATGGCATGATGAAGAATATTATCGTCAGAGAGCTGATTCACTGGCTTCCAATCTTCACAAGATAGGCAAAAAAGACAAAAAAGCCGTAATCGAAAATGTACATAATCCAGAAGAGATATTGGAAATAGACATAAATGGCGAAATGCTGCCATCCGAGAATTTAGCGCATCTCTACAAACTTGCAAATAAAGCCGCTTCGATTAAAGATGAAGTACCTCGAATTATCGATACGATAGAAAGACAAATCGATAGGTATAAACTGGCACTACAAGACAGAAAAGTTCTTTTCGAACTTGTTAAAAAGCTAAAAAGGAAAAATCCCGAGAAAACCAAAAAGCAAAAGGTCGAAAAGAAGCATTATCGAGAATTTTTTCATAAGGGATTCAAAATATTTATTGGTAAAAATGCTGCTGGAAATGACTATATCACATTGCGGTTGGCCAAAGCACATGACTATTGGCTTCATGCTCGTGGAGTTCCCGGTTCACATGTTGTGATAAAACGTAATAAAAATCAACAAATACCTCGCGAAGTCCTAATTGTTGCTGCCAAGCTTGCAGCTTTCTATAGCAACAATCGATATGAAGGGATCACTGATGTAATATATACAGAACGTCGTTGGGTGCAAAAAATAAGTGGTCGAATTGGAGCTGTGAGGACTTTACAAGATAAGACAATTGCGATAAAGCCAGCAAGCGAGAAAGATGTTTCAGAATACAGAATACAATAGGGTTCATGATAATGATATCCATAAAGGGTTCTTTTAACACCGTTTGATATGGTTGTTTTATTGGCTTTTTGACCAATAAATTGATTAAAGAAAAAGAAATATTTGTAATGTAAATCATCATATAAAAAAAGGCTTGACATTAAGGCAAGTTTGCATAATTTTAAATGATGTTATGGTGATTCGAAGGACTCTAAACAGTATGGGGAGTGTCGATAAGCATTTTGTTACAGTTTTGGTTAGAACTCAATAGGTTTAGCTTAGAGAAAACTGATGCAAAGAAATCGACATATAAAAATATTACTTGTATTACTGGCTTTCGCCTCCATTAATTCACAAAGCATATTAGATAGTGATATTGTTTACGAGCCATCATCGGCTGGTATTCTTTATCCGCGAGATATGAAAGATTTATCAGGGCAAATCGAGTCTTTCATAAAACAGTCGCATAAATGTCGTGCTGGGGAATATCCCAATATATTGATTGTACCCGGCGCATCTTATCTTTACATCGGCGGGCTTTTGGCCGATGCCTACACACAGGTCAGGGGTATCTCCTATGATGCAGTTATAATCATTGCTCCCAGTGCAGATGAAAATCTCGATGGGGTAGCTATTTTTCCAGGGCTTTACTATCGTTCTTTGCTTGGCGCTCTTCAGGCAAATGAAAGCATCGTGTCCAATATTCTGGCACAGGATAATAATTTTATAAGGCTCTCGCAAAGCGGATTCAGAGGCAATAAATTTATTGATGTCCAGTTGCCTTTTATTCAATACGTTTTTGGAAATCGAGACATCGTTACATTATGTGTCGGAAGGCTCGACCATGATAAAATAGAATCAATAGCAAATAGTATTACAAAAGCTAATATGGGCAAAAATGTATTGTATATTATTGCCAGTAATGGTAAAAACACTACTTCTATCAAAGATATGAATTTGTATAATCGCTCGGTATGTCGAAAAATAAAAAGTTGCAATACCTTTCAAATCGATGTTAAAGGTAGCGAAGTTTTTCAATTGCAGGATAATGAGCTTGTTTTGCAATTGGGCATGGAAATTGCTGAAAATATAAATGCCAATTCAGCAGAAGTGTATCGAATTAATAATGCAACTGGCCTTTCGAAAGACAGGCAGACATATGAAACCTATATTTCAGCCGGATTATATGTTTCAGATAATGAAATAGATATTGAAAATCTCGATCTTACTGAAAAGGAAGTCAATATTATTGTTGACTATGTTCTTTCTTCCTTGAAAACCAGGGTAACACAAAAAGCAAAACTTGTAAAGCTCCCCGAATATCTTGCTAAAAGACGTTTTGGTATTTATATGAAGATATCAAGGGACAAGAAATTAATTACTAATGGAGCAGAACTATTTTCCAATCAGACTCTCGAGCAGTCGATTGAGAGTGTTTTAAATTATATCATTTTTAGCGATCCTGTTGTTGGTGCCTTAAATATTGAAAAACTCAAGGGTGTCAATATCGAGATAGTTATCACTGGAAGAGGAAGAAGGTTTTTACCTGGTGATTCATATCCTGAAGATGGCCTGGTTTACCTCAAGTACGATAATTATTCGAGTTTAAATTATATCGATGAAGATTCAAAAGCAGGAGAAAAGGTTTTGCGTGACCTTTGCCTAAAGGCGGGTTTACTTTATGATTGCTGGCAGGATGAAGCAGCGATTGTTTATATTTTCGATACCGTTAGCCGCAAAAGGAGATTCAATTAAGATATGCTTAAAGTAGACTTAAGTAAAAAACCAAGAAGTAAATTCACTAAATGGACAAACAGGATTTTTAAAGGGCGCCGTGGTGCATGCATTGCCATTTCTGTGCTTCTTATTTTTCTTGGTATTAGGTTTTTGATAGACAATAAGCAGTCTAATTCTATTATTCAAGATGCTCAAGCGGCGACATATATTTCCAATACATGTCTTTACAAAGGCGCAATCGAGAAGGATCAATCATTATTTATCGCCCTTACCGATGCTGGAATTTCTCCAAAGCATGTTGATCATATCCAAAGAGGTTTGAGAGGGACTTTCGATCTTCGCAAGCTACGTCCGGGAGATTATTATGAAATCTCATATAGTATGTGCGGCGATACAATGCGATTCCATCTTGATAGGTCATTGTGGGAGAAGTATGATGTAGTCAAAACGCCAGATACATTATATAGTATAAAAGACAGCACATCTCTGGAATACAATCTGGTTGCTGCACAGGGAGTCATCGAGAATACGCTGTGGCAATCTATGAGAAATGCTGGAATGTCGCCGAAACTTATCATGCGTTTTACCGATCTTCTCAGCTACGATTTTGATTTCGTCACCGATACGAGAAATGGCCAGCAATTTAGAGTGCTTTATGAGCAGTTTAGCTATGATGGTGAGCCGATTCGTCTTGGTAGAGTGGTTTTTGTACAGTATCAGGAGCTTTCTGGCAAAAAGCATGAAGCCTGTTTCTATAAAGACCCGGATGGTAAAGAAGGATATTATAATCTTAAAGGAAAATCTGCGAAAAGATCACTGCTAAAGACACCTCTTAAATATTCAAGGATTTCCAGTGGTTACTCTAATGCAAGATTCCATCCCATACTTAAAAAATATCGCCCACATCATGGAGTTGACTATGCAGCACCAAGCGGAACTCCGATTGTTGCATCCGGTAGGGGTAAAGTTATAGTTTGTGGTTTTATAAAAGGTTATGGGCATACCGTAAGAATTCAACATGCTAATAATATTCAGACATGGTACCATCACCTTTCACGCTATGCGTCTGGAATTAAAAGCGGCAAATGGGTAAATGAGGGCCAGGTTATCGGTTATGTTGGCTCTACAGGCCTTTCAACAGGGCCACACCTTGATTATCGAGTAAAAGTCGGCGGCAAATTCGTTAATCCTCTGAAATATGCTTTCCCGAGTGGGCCTCCTGTACCTTCAAAGTATATGGAAGATTATCTTGGAAGAGCTCAAAAAATAGAACACTTAACATTAGAATTGTCTCATTTGCATAAAGTCAGAATTGCCAGCAATGATAATAAAAAACAAGAAATACTTGATGAAAATGCTAATTAATTTCACATATAGATTTCACTTGACACAAAACTTATATATAGGTTTATTTAGTGATTATTTGGGAGATGTACAGGAAAGAAAACATATATGGTAGTAAAGAGCTTCAAGGCAATTATAGTCTTCTTGTGGAAAGGCTATGGCCTTGAGTTTGTTCATAAAGATGCGGTTAATAATTGAAAATAAATATAAAACGAGGAGAATAAGAAGATGAGGAGAATGATAGCCCGAATATCAGGCATGGTATTACTGGTTACGGCCTTGGCTTTTGTGGTCTATGCACAACCACCAGGTATTTTATCTGTTAAGCTAATGGACCCACCAGAATTTATCGATGGTGGATCATATAACTGCCAGCTCGATACCGATTTTAGCAGTTATTCTGATACTACCTGGTTCGAGTACCGCAGGTTATCGATTGCGCCACCTGATGCTTATACCGATACTTCAGGTTGGATTAGAGCTACTAATTTCACATTTACTGGCGCTGAAGATTCAGTAGTAGTAGCCTATCAAGTTAGAGCAAAAGAAGGCCCGGATGGTGAGCCGACAGAATGGTCGCCACTTAATTATCCTTCAGGTGAAAGTTTTATTGCGATGCACGATTTAGATCAACCACGTCGCGTCAGGGACCTTAGCCATTGTTCTGACGGTTCAGATATTACATTGACATGGTCAGATCCTGGCGATGGTGCCAGTGGGGTTGCCTATTACTATGTACTCAGAAAGACTGGCTCTTATACTCAGCTCAACTATATCACACCAGAAGAGCTTGATATTTATCGAATAGCTTATATTCCGGCAAGTGAAGATGGTTTTCAGTCCTTTACTGATACTTCGCCAAGAGAAGGTGAAGTAAACCATTATACTGTCGTACCGGAAGACAGAGTAGGTAATTTCTGTCCAAGTAATGACATTGTAAGTCAAGACCCTGGCGGACCGCCACCTTGTGCGGTAATTACCTACGCACCTCTTGTAGATATTCCTGATTATACTAATAATGAATTTATTCAGATTGAAATTGATATCACAGAAACTACTGTTAGGGCATTTCATCGTTTCAGATATAGAATGATCGATACGGATACTGGCGATACAACAATCACTGATTGGACTACCAATTTATATCATATCTTTGAGCTTGAGGAATGTCATACATATAAATTCGCTGCTCAGGCCAAGAATTTATCGACCAGCTTTGTTTCAGGATGGTTCGATCCTGAATTTATGACAACAACTCGCGATATGGAAGGCCCTATCAATGCAGAATGGATTTCTGCGGAACCAAGAGAAGCTGGCATCTATGTCGAATTTGACATAGATGAAGAAATGACGCTGGGTGATCTGGATTGCGGTTCTGGTTTTCTTGCTTTCCACCTTTTCCGAGTGAATCTTGATAGCTTCCCTTCTGATATAATTACAGATATCGAATCCTATGCCGGAACTGATTATGAAGTAGCAACCTATTCTGCCGCTTATGATTTGACACCTTATCGATATTTCGATGATGGCCCGGATGATTTAGATGTCGATTTAGAGGATGAAGACTGTTATAGATACTTTGTATTTGCCGAAGACAGCTTCGGACATTGGAGTGATTTATCCGAGCTTGTTAGTGCAGATGCTTGTGTGGATAAGGGTGTCGCCCCTCCACATCTTCTTGAATTACCCGAATATATCTCTGGTGCGGATATCATCCTCGAGTTCGAAGATACTACTTATTGCGATATAACAGAGATATACTTCGAATATGCTTTCGATGATGGCTTCTCTTTAGAAGTCTCAACAACTCCATGGTTACCAATTGATGACTCATCTTTGCATATCGATTATCCAATCGATTCAACGTGTGAAGATATCGATACACTTTCGAAACATTTTCTTGGTTTACCAGAGTCAGAGTATTGTTTTAGAGCAAAGACAAAAGATGCAGTTGGTTCTATATCTGAATGGAGCAATATTGTTTGCACAACTTTGGACTACACACCGCCAAATGTCGTTAGAAGCGGTTCTATTCTTTCCAAAGTTCATCATACCGACCAGATTCAAGTTGTCATAACTTGGGAAGATGCTACTGAGAGCGGTGGTTTAGGAAGCGGAGTAAGTCATTATGAACTCTGGCATTCTACCGATCCCGATGCCCCGTTTGAAACTCTCTTAGACGAGATTCCAGATTATACATCCGGCCATGATACATATCAATTTGTCCATAATTCTCCTGATCCAACTGACAATTGGGCGAATAATTTCTATACAATCGTCTCAGTAGATCGCGTTGGAAATAAGATCACAGATGCAGGACGCTTAGAAATCCTAACATTCCCTGAATATACACCACCTCATACACCAATGATCGATACAATCTATTATGAAGTATCTGGTTCCGATGAACGTTATGTCATTGAATGGACAGACCCTTCACCATCATCGGTTTTCTCTGATTTCCATGTATATAGAATACTTCACTCAACCAGTTCAGCTGGTTTATTCCTTGGAGATACTGTTGGCGAGGATGCCATTGTTTCATACGATGGTTCTTATTCCGGTGCTTCAAGAGCCTTTATCCCTGCCGATGCGATTAGTGTTAGTGGAGAAATATATTTCCATATGTTCACCGAGAGCCCAATAGATGAGCATCAGAGTGGATATTCCGAGATTTATGAATATACCAATGAAGTTCCTGAAGAAACATATATTCTCAGCCTGGATCCGGGTTGGAATCTTGTAAGCCTGCCGGTTTACAGAGATGATATTGAAGCTCAGATAGATGCCTATAGCGAAATTACAGGCATTTTTGCATGGGACCCTGTTTCCAGAATATATGAAGAAGCAGACGATCTTTCACCAGGCTATGGATATTGGATCAATGTAAATGTCTCTGGTGGGGTTAATGTTGTTCTCGAAGGTGTTCCAGTCGAAAATATCTTTATTCCTATTGAAAATAGTGGTTGGTTCATAGTCGGTTCGACTTATTATAGCGATATATGCTATGGCTATGAAGGTAGCTTGCTGGATGGCCCCTGGGCTTATGACACAGAAGAAGGTATCTATGCTTCAGAAGACAGATTGAATCCAGGCGAAGGTTATTGGCTTCTTTTCTCAACTCATGACAATTACTGGTATGCACCAGTAGATTGCAAAGCAGGATTTGATTATCGCAGCTATGAATCGATAGTGAATCTTTCGATTGGTGAACAGCAACTTAATCTTGCATCATCGAATATGGCAACAGATATGCTGGACGCCTATGATAATGCAATGCCTCCTATGGCACCTGGGGTAGAAGTTGATGCCTATCTTATGAGCGATGATGGTTATAGACTTATTACAGATGCAAGAAATGATAGCAAATGGGACTTATATATAGAAAAGACATCCATGATAGAGTGGTCGGTATCCGATGGTTCTATCATTATAGATGGTACGGACTACGAAAATTCTAATTCAATAGAATTGAATCCAGGAGTTTATAAAGTAGAATTCAAGGCCGCTCGCCCTGAAGATTTCGCTCTTATCAGCTCCTATCCGAATCCATTCAATAGCGCAACAAATCTCAGCTTCAATATTCCTGAAAACGGTCGGGTAAAAGTAGAGATTTATGATCATCTTGGTCATCTTATACGGACATTACATGATGGTACTCTCGAAAGAGGCAAGCATGAAATGCTCTGGAATGGAACAGATGATAGCGGTTCTGAGCAAACAAGCGGTGTCTTTTTCTGCCGGATAACATATAACAATCAAAGCGCAACCAAACGCTTGCTGTATGTAAGATAAGGTAGGGAAGATAATGCGAATAAAAACTAGAGGAGATAAGTTGAACTCGAAAGTATTAATTGCTGCGTTTTTACTGGCTCTTGCAGGGTTAACGTTAGCCCAACCCGCCGCTATTGAGCTGAGGGAAGAACCAGAATATACGCAAGGTCGAAGTAATACTATTCAATTTGAAATACCCGAGATAGAAGCCCCAGATTCGATAATTGCTTTGGATATTCATTATGATACTTCTATCGATTTTCCAAGCCCTAGAAGGATATGGCCAATTACTGATGATTCCGTTGATGTTTCTACATATACAGATTATACAGTAGCACCATCGGGCATGGGCCTTTTATCCGGGACAGAATATTTCTATAGAATTCGATATCGATATTCAGATGCATCGGCTGATACATTTATGATGAGTCCCTGGTCGAATATCGTAAGCTCGATTCAGGACTCTGACCCACCAAGTGTTACTGTTGATGACCTGCCCGTTTGGGTTAATGAAGAATCCGTGGAGATAACTTTTGAAATGAGCGATGCTATTTGTGGCTGGGCTGATTCTGCCAAACTATATTATAGGCATTTCGAAGATTCCACCTGGAATTATGTAACTTCAGAGGTCATTTCTGGTGGCGATGCCGAAGAAAGCATCGATTTCATTAGTACAGATTTCGATGGTGATGACTACTATGAATTCTTTGTAGCTGGAATCGATTCTCTTGGAAATGAGAAAATTCCATACACATACACAACAAAACATGCCTGGACCAGATTCGATAATGAATTACCAATTTCTGAGATATCTACTGAAGGGCATGAACTTTATTATACAGATGAAACAGTCATATTAAACTATACTGCCGAAGACATGATTAGCGGCCTAAAGCGAGTCGAGCTATGGATCGAAGGTGCAGCCGATAGATATGATTATACATATTTCGAAGGCGCAACTTCTGTGTCAGACAGTTTCATTTTCACCGGAAGTACAGATGGACACTATCAGCTTTATACGCAAGCGTATGATAGCGCAGGAAATATCGAAGAAATAGTTGATGCTGATATCGAATTTTATATCGATACGCATATACCGATATTTACAGGCGTAAATCCTTATGACCAGACGGTATCGCCTTCGCGATATGATGTTCCTGCCGAAGAAGGTTGGACGAATAATACGACTATCTGGGTTGACCCGGTCGATGCCGAAGATCCAGAGTTTGGTGATGATTATGCTTCTGGTATCGATACTGTCTATATTGCAGAAGACGATGAGTTTTCTGTTAATGTAGCTGCGCTGCCATGGTCGGAAGGCATGGAAGAGGGCTTTGAATACAATATGCTTCCAGGACTTGGCGTAAAAGAAGTCTTTGTGAAGCTTGTTGATGTCGCTGGCAATACATCGGATACATTATCTAATACTGTATTGCTCGATACTATCGCTCCACAGTTAGAAAGCGTCGATCTTTCACCTTATGGAATGCCAATAAGAGATGTAACACATGATGAATATCTTGCTGTGCATTTTGACCCGGAAGGCACAAGTGGAAGCTATTCTCAAATATATTTCACACAAACAGCATCCGATTTAGACTATATCGAAGAATCGGAATGGCGAGCGATTACTGATACGACTTTTGACGCAGACGGCACACCCGGCGAATGGATAAGAGTATATGTTGTTCTTCGTGATAGCGCAGGAAATGTATCCGAAGAGATGATGGATTCTATTCTATTTAATCCCGGTGATGACTTTGTCGAAATCAATCACATCAAAGATATTGATGGCCCGGATTTCAGAAGCGAATACACCGACTCTAATGCAGTCGATGTCATTTTAACTTATGGTTCGAATGCCGATTCCGTATTCTTCTGGGATGATGCGCTTACAGATACTGTCGCATACGAGATTTCATCTGATGAGACAGGAGCATCGATAACAGATACTCTCCGTGCCTATTTCACCAGCGGTGATGGTGTTCGATGGGTTTATGCTATGACTGTCAGAAGCGGTCTTCGTCCATATAGTGACAGAGATAGCATGAGTATCATATTAGATACAAGGGATCCGATACTTAGATCTATCAGCCTCGAAGATGAATCGAGTGGATTCGACCTGGCCGATACTTCCGAAGTAGCCGACCATGGATTTACCAATGATCCTCGTATAAAGGTACTCTTTAATGATGCAAGCGATGATAGGACTGGCCTTTATCATGTTAAGATGATTAGTGGGACAGCAAGCCATGAAACAGCTTATTCTCACGATGCTCCGAGTATGGTTTACTTTGACCTGCCTGCTGGCGATGGCGAGAAGGCCGTTGAAGCTGCCGTACAGGATTCGGCTGGTAACTGGAGCGATGACAATGCTTATCCAGCAGAGACTTTGATTACTCTTGATACACATGATCCGATACTACATAATATGACTTTAGCAGATTATTCCGATGGCGATACCTTTACCACAGATACAACGCTTGTTACGGTTATTCTCGAAGCTTCAGACGATACTAGAGCACCCGCATATATCGCTTTCTTTGAAAACTTCTCGGATTTCCCTACTGCTTTAGGAGACAGGTGGAGAGAATATTCAGAAACTATGGTCTATGAGTTTGAAAATACTACTCCAGGTACAAAGACTTTATATGCTGCACTTAAAGACAAAGCAGGTAATATCAGTCGTTATAATAGCGATGATATAAATCTCGATACAGGAATCGAACTGGAAATCGAGCTTTATGATATTACTTCTAATTCAAATATGTACACAGATGATTTTGCAACTGGAATTAGATTTATTACAGAGGGTTCGCCCCCTGCATACTATTATGTCAGCGAAACAGGAACTGCACCTTCTGAAGATGAATGGATTGCATATCCTGATGATGACGATACTTTGCATACTTTCACGCCCGGCGAAGGCCCAAGGCAGCTTTGTGCATGGGTACAGTCTGTTTCGGGCATAGTTAGCGAAATGGTTTGTGCTACAATAACAATCGATAGGACAGCACCGGAACTAACTGGTGGATTCTACATATATGACACCACAAGTGTGGATGATTATGAAAATTTGAAATTTACGGCACATATGGGCTGGTCGAATGAAAGATATGTCTATGGCAGCATTCCAAATGCACAGGATTTCCCACCGGGAGAATCCGGCGTGGACAGTTCCGGATACTTTGGCCCATTTATCGATTCTCTCTGGATAGACAGAGGCGACCCCAGGCCTAATTTTAGATATAATACATCCAATAATGGTGTTATTGTAAATTACAATTCGGCAGATTCGATTCCTCTCGTGCTTCATGATGTTCAGGCTTCTGTTGAAATCATTGGAAGAGCAAAAGACATTGCAGGCAATTGGGGAAATATACATGATCCTAATTCGCAGATTAGCTTTAATGGTGGATACGATAGTACACCACCTACACTGGATATTAGAGACCCACATAATCCAGGTGTATCTGTTGATCTGCTAAATATTTCGGTAAATCAACCCATCCCGATGCACATCGTCGATGGCCCGGGAAGTGGACATATCTGGAAAGTTTGTGCATGGTTTGATGAGCTTCCAGGGGAGCTGGTTTGTACGGAGATAATCGAGGATATGGACGATGCCCCAAATTATAATATTCCATTAAATCTCGAAGGCCTATTAAATCCGAGAGATGAAAGCTATGAAATGCATATTGTATCAATCGATAGCGCAGGAAATCCAAGTTCCCCTGTCGATATAGACCTGTTTATTTATGCTGATACATTGCCTTTCAAATTTGTACTAACCGATCCCGTCGATACCAGTGATACAGGTTATACAAATCAGCAGGTAATTCATGCGGTTGTTGATCCAACAGCAGATGGCGGAGAATGGAAACAGGTCAGGTTCTCGCAAGACCCAGAATTCCCTGGCGCAGAATGGGTCGATTATGAAAGACGAATCGAATTCGAACTCAATAATCTAAATAATGAAGAAAAAACAGTTTATTGCCAGACATCTTACGGTGGCGGAATCGTTGCAAGTGATACTTTTGCTTCGATAATCGTAGATACACGTAATCCTTCAATTGGTAGCGTGGAAGCCTATGATATAGAAACTGGTGATCCTAATTTATCGACTTCTTATGAAGTTCGCATAGTAATAGAAGACGCAACCGATCCTGCACCGGGTGTTTTGAATGCTCTGGCTTGTTCGGAAGAACCAGATTTTACCGAAGATGTTGACACGATTGTCTTTGATCCTGCTTTGACTCATGAGGTTATTTACAGGGTCAATGATGAACAGACAATAAATGAAGACTATATCGAACCTGGGCGAGAAGATGAGAGAATAATTTTCTGCAAAGTATTAGACCGGGCGGAGAACGCATCCGAAACTGCTCAGACAGGCATCGTAGTAGATGCAGATATGCTCGAGGTGAGCAATCATCCAAATCCATTTAATCCTATAGAATCAAGCACATATATCAGGGTAAAGGCCAATAATCTTGGCGCAACAGCTGATATTAGCATATATGATATGTTTGGTCATCTTGTTAATGAAATGTCAGAAACAGCACAACCATCATCCAGAACGATGGAAATTGAATGGAATGGCTATAATAATGAAGGGTCTGAGGTTGCCTCAGGAGTGTATGTTTGCATTGTGGAAATAGGAGATGAAGTCTTCAAACGAAAAATTGCTGTATGGAGGGGGGAATGATCATGACTATCAATAATAGAAAACTCGGACTACTAATTCTTATCCTTTCCATTAGCCTTATCACAGTAGCCAATGCAGCCGGAACAGCCGGACAGGGCGGAACATCGCTTCGTTATGGAGCTTCTGCCCGGTCTTTGGCAATGGGTGGAGCATTGGGCACCATTGCAACTGGCGGAGACGCTTTATACTACAATCCTGCCGGACTCGGACTTCTCGAAAGATGGCAGTTTGAATTTATGCATTCACAACTTTGGCTCGATACAAGAGTCAATTACGGTTCGTTTTCCATTCCCGTTAAGAATGTCGGTGGTTTTAGCATCGGTGTTGTTAATATGGGAATAACTGGCCTCGATGGCCGTGATAAATATAATAACCCAACCGGGGACTTCGATTTCATGGAGACTGGAGTTGCCCTTGGCTTCGGACGCTGGTTTATGGCAAGAAAATTCCGTGCCGGAATTGTAGCAAGATATAATATGCTACAAATGGACGATCAAAGTGCAGGCGGGCTTGGCGGTTTCGATGTTGGTATCGTTTCTAAGAGTTTGCTTCAGAGAAAAGTTCGTTTGGGTGTAGCTGTGCAGAATCTTGGGGCTGGCGAAATCGATGGCCCTGCAACTCCAATCACCGTAAGAGCTGGTGGGAACTATAGTGTAACAAGAAAACTTGTAGTTACTGCTGAGGGTGTCATGGTCATGGATGGGCCAATAACGCCTCATGCTGGCATCGAATACAATATAAACAAAATGCTATCTGCAAGAGCTGGT
This sequence comes from Candidatus Zixiibacteriota bacterium, assembly GCA_046542255.1. GTDB lineage: Bacteria > UBP14 > UBA6098 > JBKHBT01 > JBKHBT01 > JBKHBT01. Next base: position 36,125 of record JBKHBT010000016.1, read on the forward strand.
TATAGTGGAAATGATATTACTTTTGGCATTGGTATTTCACTGGACAGGCTTATCGGTTCCAATATCGGAGGAACATATCAATCACTGGATTATGCAGGGGCTGCCATGAATCCAATCGACAATAACTTTGTCCGCGTTTCTTTGAATATTCGCGGTCAGGAGATGACTAATTTCTGGGAACTTCTCGAAAAGCTTCAAAAAGAAGGCTCGCTCTGTGATAACCAGAGCCAGATCGAGACATTCCTCGAGAAAGACGGTGCCGTTGGAGCAAAAGCCAATATCGTTATCGGCGAATGTTTATTCAATGATGAAAGCATCGATGCTCCGTTGGCAGCCGAGCCAAAATTAGCAGACATCAATAATTATTTTGATTTTGCATATAGAGGCCTTTTTGGTTCTGACTGGGCAAATGAGATAGTAACCAATGAAGAACTCAAACAACGAAACGTCTTTAGTCAGAAGACCCATTATATGTTCGCAGAGACAGAAATGGCAGATGAGATAACACCGGAAACAAAGAATCTTATCCAGGAGCTTGTAATGGCCGGTGGTGATAGTGTCCAATACGATATAAGGCTTCAGTATGACCAGGCATATTGCTATGAATATCTTGGTAAAAAAGATAGCGCAGTTGAGCTTTATCGTTCGATCGTGACACAGGAAACAGAAAGCCCGGTAAAGTACCTTGCCTTATTAAGACTGGGTGCGCTGCTTACTGATGAAGACAAGGATGCGGCAATCGAATATTTGGATGAAATCATAACTAATTATAGTTATGGATTCTACAATGATGATGGTTCACGCAAAAGCTATCCTTTCTTTCCCAAAAAGTTTTCGGATAATGCTATTGTAGATAATGCAATATTGAATAAAGCCAATATCTTAAATACAAAGGGCGAGACAGAGGAAGCTCTTGCAGCATATCTTGATATTGTTTATTTCTATCCGAATCTCGAGCAATCTGTTATAAAAGAAGCAATCGAAAAAGCGGCATTATGTTATGAAAAGCTTGGAAACACAGAAGCTGCTGAAGCTATGAGAAAGAAGTTATGATGTTGTACAATAAATCAAACACACAAAATAAAATAATTCATGAAGGAGGAATGATGCATCCAAGGCACATTGGTGTCATCCTTATGATTGCGTTTATTGCAAGCGCATTTTTTGCCCCCATCGCAGTAGCTCAGGAAGAAAATGAGCTAGATGAAATGGATTCTTTATGGGTAATTATTTCCAGTTATGAAGAGGCCGAAATTGATAAAGACTTAGCTATCACTCTTCAATGGAAAACACAAATAAAGAAGTATAATGAAAGAAGAAAGCTTTACGCTGATAATTTTACTGATTATGAAGAGCAGGAAGAGCTTACGTATCGTGTAATGGTGTTTTCTGATAGCACTATGAATGATCAGGTCAAATCCACCGAAGATATAAATGCCCTTTCTTATCAAATCAAGGGTTTACAATTTGGTATGACATATTATTTCAAAGTTATGCCTGTCGGTATTCCAAATCCCTATAAAGCACCAGCTGCTGATGGTCAGATATTTAAAGTAAGTACTCAAGCAAAAGGCTCAGATAATCTCTTTGGAAACTTCTATGAGTTTTCTAAAGATGGTGGCCTTATGATGCCTGTTATTTATCTTTTGGCATTATTTGGACTTATTGTCTGTATTCCAGTATCATGGTGGAAGATGAGATTAGCAAATGTATTTCCACCAAATCAATCAGGTATCCTATACACGATTCTTCCTTGGAATAAAACAGCCAAGACTGGTTTTATGACAGAAAAAGGCAATGCCTATATTCGAGAGATTTCCAAATATTGGGCCAAAGCCATGGAAGCTCAGAATATAAAGCCGAGTCTTTGGAAAGATGAAGAAGCTTTCATTAAAGCTACTCAGCAGGAACAAGAAGAAATGAAAAAGAAGCTCTGGATTAAGGTTGGCCTTCCAAATATCGAAAAAGCTATCGATATCTGCAAGAATGGCGTTCCGGGAATCAAACTTCCGAAGAAACCATTGCAATATCCTTTTGCAAAGGTATTCCTTGCTGTTTTAGAAAATCATCGTGCTAATAAGAATGCATGGTGGACATCACAGGAAATGGATCGAGCTATGTCCAATACATCTCTTAAAGAGATCGATGGTATAGCAGGTTGGACCGTTAATGCACTCTGGGCACTTGGTAGTGTCGAACCTATGCTTGGTCTATTTGGAACAGTTATTGGTATTAGACAGTCATTTATGGTTATTACCGATATGATTAAGAAGGATCCGGAAGCAAAGATGTCTAAGATTGTTCCGGCTCTTGCTGGCGGAATTCATACAGCACTTATTACAACTATTACTGGTCTTGCCTTTGGTGTACCATTCACACTCGCACATTACTACTATAAAGGCAAACTCAATTGGATTGCAGGTAAATGGGAGGAAATCCTAGTAGATGTACTTAATAGAGCTTAAGGAGGAAAGAACTGATGCCTAGAAGAAGAGAGGAAACTCTTCCGAGTTCAGAAATGACATCGATGATCGATATCATTTTCCAATTGCTTATCTTCTTTCTCGTGACGCTCTCGCTTGGTACTGTGCAATCACAGTCCACAGCAGAAGTTGTTGGTGAGATGAAAGAAGATGTGCCTGATCTCCCTCCAATGAAACAGCTCACTGAATCCGAAAGAAAATTGACAGAAGGTTATATTCTTCATATCGATGAGGACAAAGAAAACCAGGTGAGAGGCGATTTGGTTGCTTGGATATTTGATCCTGAGTTCCCAAGTCTTGCCGAAGCTAAAAAGGATAGTTCTGGTAATCATGGACCTTTCTCACTGGATGAGGCCAAGAAGCGGATAGACGAACTACTTGGTACTCATCTTATGATGAAGGGTGAGCCAACATCACTTAAGATGCGTGCCCATGAAGACACAGAATATGGTTTTGTTCTCGATATTATGGGAATATGTAATGCAGATTCAATCAAAACAGTAGATTTCAATCTACTGCATGCTAAGAAGGACTGAAGCAAGAGGTGAATAAGAATGAAACGTCGTGAAGAAGCCCTACCCAGCATGGAGATGACCTCGATGATTGACATTATTTTTCAATTGATGATATTTTTCATCGTTACAATGTCAGTCATGCCTGCCGAACAATCTGCACCTAAAGTCGAAGGAACAAAGCAAATACCTACGCCGAAGGATGGAGACTCGGAAGTGTCGATGGTTATTCAATACCATCAAGCCCAAGGTGGTTATGAATTCTATGTACTCCAGGGCAATAAAAATTCTGCTGAATTCTATCAGGAAATAAGCAGAAAATCATACATACCAACAAATGTTCTAAGAAATATCGGAAAGCTAAACCAGGTTTACTTTACAAATGAGAGTCTGAAAAACCTATTAAGGGAAGTTAGCAAAAATGAACCTGCTATTCTTATCAGAGCTCCAGAAACCATTCCATATGGTGAAATTGTAAAATTGCATAGCTTTATGATAGAAGCTGGAATAGGAAAAATAGCATGGGTCAAAGGTAGTTTATTTGATCTAGAAGCTGAAATAGTTCAAACGAAAGGGTGATGAGGATGACAGAGAGAATTACTAAATATCTATTTTTCCTCGTTATCGCTTTCATCGCAATTAATTTTTTCGGTTGCGAAGGCCAGGCAGGAGATAGTTATTTTAATCTGCCGCCTGCACCCAAAGAAATATTCCGTGGCGGCTATGGTAGAATTACCATCAAATATAAACCACCACCAGAACCCATTTTTAGAGTCCAATCTGCTACTCAGTATATCGACCTAAAAGATATTACGGAGAAATATGGCGTACCTGATAAGCCATTTGTCATATCTTTACAGATCAAAGGTACTGTGCTAAGTAGCCGTATTATTGATGAAACATCCAAGCTGCAGTTCAATAAATATGTCGAAAAGACATGTAAAGGCTGGATGTATACTCAATGGGGAACTGGAAATTTGCGTGTGGAAGTTAATGTTCGAACTGAGACAATTACAGTAGATCCAAGTGATATTATGCTAAAGGATGCCGGACCCGATAGAGCTCAAACTAAAGTCGGTAATCCTTATGACCTTGTAAGAACAGCTGGTTTTACTGTTGTTGAAGGAAAGATAAAACAGCACTAATGAAAAAGAGAATATTACATTCGATAGCACACCATTCGATAAATCGAAAAGATTTCGATGTGAAATCGAAGTGTAATAATTCATATATCTATGGAAATGCACAGGGTTCTGGACTCTGTGCATTTCTCGGGTTGGCTCTATGTTTTCATATTTATAAAGAAATATTTTATTGCATACATTGTTTATTGAAATTAAAAACACATTTAAGAATTTATTGGTTATTTTTTGATTATCTTAATTATTACGAACCGCTTTGTTTTAAAAAATTAGATAAAAAGATTAATTTTAAAGTGGAAAAAAGAAATATAATAAAAAAAGGAGAGTTCTTGTTATGAGAAGGGCAATTTTACCCTTTATATCGATATTGATAATAGTATCGGTATCGATAGTTACAGCACAGGATTATAATGAATTTCTCAGTGTTTTCGATGAAGGCGCTGCAGCATTCCAGAAAGACAGCATGGGAATTGCCGAGACCGAGTTCAATGCTGCTATCACTGGATTTGAAGGCTTGCTCGAAGGCGGAATGATCGATCCGACTGAAGAAGCCTATATCAAGACATTTTTAGCTACATCTTATTATTATGTTGGCGTTATAGGCAAATCTCATGAGACTTTGGAGAAGGCATCCAACATGTTCCAGGAAGCCTTAAGTGGAATGAGAAATGAAGAGATCTATGATGGAAAGTATGTCAGCGCATTATACTACAAAGGCATGTGCTCATTCCGTCAATATCAAATTGCCAATTCGGAGAATGCAAAGGCAAATCTTCTTAGCAGTGCAAGCGGAGATTTCGATGTTTTCTTGCAGGATTCTGTTGTTATTGCAGAAAGCGAGTCATACGGACAGAAGATTGGATTTGCTAATTATCTAGCGGGTTATTCCATGTATCAATATGGCATTCTAAGGACTTATAAACCAAATACCCGAAAAAATGCCAAAAAGGCCCTGAATTCTGCTATCGATTATTTCAAAGCAGCACAAGATGCTTCCGATGAAAGGCTTGCTATCGCAGCGATTCTTATGGAAGGCGAAACACACTACAGGCTCGCAAGACTCTATGGCGCTCTGACTCCAGATGAATGGGAAGAATCTGATATTTCTTCTATGGAGCGTTCGGCGCAAATCCTTGCAGAGTTAGAGCTTGCAAGAACTTCAACTGACAGAATGATCTCAACTGCTGGTGCTCATACAGATCTTCGAAATTTTGGCAAGATGAGTAATTATGGAAATGATGTTTATTCTGGTTCAGCCGGTGAGCAGGAGCTTCTGGCTACTACGATGAGAGAACTTCTCGATCTCAAATTGGGTGCAGATTTCGAAAACCAGAGATTGATAAGATTTTCAGATGCACAATTAATTAACTACACAAAATATACGGGAAACTCGAATGCTACCAAGTCAGCAATGAATAGCGTGGTATCATTTTATTCTGGAGCAATGTATTGGACTGCCTGGGTAGAATATATCGAAGGCAATTACGAACAAGCAGGCGGTTTATTTGATCGCTATTTGATGCAAATTGGTTCGCCAAGAACCTATCATCAGGGAATTATTGTTGCCGATGCTAAGTTCAGAAATGCAGAATGTATATTTTGGAGTGCTGTTAGCAGCGGGAGTATTCCACTAATTAATGAGGCAAAATCAACTTATGAAGCACTCAATAATCCACAGGGCACCTATAACCGATACCTCTCGAATGATATCAAAGACCTTATTCAGATTAGATTGGCTCTTATTAATATCGAAGGAAGGTTATCTGGTATCCAAAGCAGGCAGGACTTCAATTATGTTATCCAGGATGCCGGCCAGACTTCGCCAGAAAATCTTATCGATATCGCCAGGTATTTCCTTGAAAAAGGTATCCGCGCTACTGGTTCAATTTCTCAGACAGCATTGAAATTCGCAGGCTATGCACTCGATGAGGTTCTTAATAACGCTTCCAGTGCAAGTTTCCAAAATAGAGCGAAATTTATGAAAGGTGTAGGAACAGTCAAACTGGCTACTACTTATAAAGAAAAGGGCGAAAAAGAAAAGACCCTCCAGGAGGCAAGAGATATCCTGGCCGGCTGTTCAGGTGAGTATCGAGATGAAGCTCAATATGTCGAAGCCATTTCTTATTATATTGGTAATCAAAATGATCAGGCTCTGCCAAAATTCAATGCACTGGTCAGCAAGGGTCATATGAGGGCAGCATACTATAAGGGGCTTCTTCAGGAAAGCTGTGTTGCCAAAGGCAGTATCTGGGAAAAAATCGTAGTTTCAACTCCAGATAGCAGGCCTGTCCATGTGAGAGCCAATAATGCAAAGAATCTACTCGATTGTGCTGGCTCGATTCCAAAGCAAACAGCCTATGGAAATGTCAAAGAGAATCCACCCATGACATATGAAAATCTCGTGGATGAAGAAGCAGATAAAAGAAATAAAAAGCTTCAAGCACTCACAATGTGGCAGATTCTCACCAAAGATAAGCTAACTCCCGATGTAGATAAGCTCGTTACCGATAAACCCCCCGAGACAACCGTTGAGATTAAATTCGTTATTAATCCAAAAGGCGGAAATGAAGAGCTTATGATAGATGGTGAATCGGAGTTTGTGCAATCTGATGGTCAATCACAGTACAAAGCAACAATTATGCAGGGCAAACATGGTATCACTGTTTCAAAGAAGGGTTTCTATTTCTACGAGGCAGAAATCGATGTTAATAGATCGACGACTATCGAGATTAATTTGAATAAAGCTGTTCGATATACCGAAGGCAAAGCCATCGCACAGGCTGCGAATCCAATGGCGATAGCATCTGGTGGTGAAAATCTATTTGTGGCTAATAATAATACAAAACAAATAATGCATATCGGGCCAGACGGTTCGGTCAAGACTAAGATCGATTATGATGATCTTGGTGTTATTACAGTTACAGCTCTGGCTGTCGATAACGATTTACTTATCGTTTCTGATAGCAGGCATAATGTTGTAAAGCTCTGTGATTTCAAAGGTGAAAATGCCGATTTTATTGCTCTGGGCAATGAGCCATATGATGGCAAAAAGCTAAACAATCCATCCGGCATTGCAGCTGCTGCTGGCAAGTATTATATCATCGATTCCTCGAACAGGAGAGTTCTGCTCTTTGATGGTGGAACATACAGAAGAAGCTTTGGCGAAGAGGAACTTGTTAAACCTATCGCAATCAATGTAGATGAAGAGGCACAAAGAGTTTATGTTACAGATGTTATAAAGAGTGCAGTCTGCATTTTTGATTTTGGAGGCGTTCTTTTGGAAACAAAAGAACTCGATGAAATTCAGACACCATCACATATTTACAAAGATGAGGATGGATATTTCTATATTGCAGATTTTGCAGCTAATAAGGTAGCCAAATATTCAGAAGGTTTTGAATATCTTTCAACTGCTTCTGACGCATTGACTTCCCCCAGAGGCCTTACACTCGTTGGCTTAGGCCCGGAAGCGACAATGTATGTCGCAACAAAGAACAATGTATCAGTTCTAAAAGGCGGATGGGATAATCAGTATAGTCCAGAATAAGATACATTGCTAAATATAATATTAAAAAAGCTCCGCAGTTTGCGGAGCTTTTTTAATTTGCATTTTAGATTATAAATTATTCCCTGTATTCGAGAATATCGCCGGGTTGGCAATCCAATGCTTTGCAAATTGTATCGAGAGTTGAGAAACCAATAGCCCTGCCTTTACCTCTTTTAAAGCCATATATATAACATATATATAAAACTTAATATATATCCCCAAAAGGCTTTACTGATGTTTTAGCCTGAAAAGTATG
>JBKHBT010000017.1:0-43568 GCA_046542255.1 Candidatus Zixiibacteriota bacterium
GCTCGATTGTACATGCAAAAGTTCATTGCGCAATCGCTCGAAACTCATCGGCATCTTTTTCTGAACCGTAAGGCGGTAAAGTGTTTGTTTTGCAAGGGCATAGGCCATAAAGCAAATCGATATATGAGCCTTGATTCGGTTTTCCGACCAATGATAAATCGGGCGCATTCGAAGGTCGTGTTTGCTGATTCGAAAGGCCGCTTCGATCTGCCACAGGCTTTGATAGCGCGATAAAATTTTCGCGGCATCTTCGGCGCGGTTATTCGTGATTATGCCGTGAAGGCCGTCCCAACGGGCACTATCAGCGATCTTAGCTTCATTTAGAAAAGCCTTCGAGCCTTTCTCAACCGTTACGAAACGCTTGCTGCCGCTATTGCTGATCAAATCGTTCACATTTATTTTTTTGCCTTTGATTTTTTTCTGAAGCCGTTTGACTAAACGCTCACGGTCTTTAGCGTCTTTTCTGGCTCTATCAGTGCTATAGTTGACAATCAGACGGCGGGCTTTGTAGTCGAATTCACCAGTCCAATTGCTTTCACCATCGATATTTTTTTGCTCCAAAGAGCTGTCGAGAATCTGATTTTTCATGGCTTTGCTCATGGTTTTTAGCTTTGCTGCTACGATATAATTGATGCCATGGGCCTCCATTTTCTGGAGATTTTTTTCGGTGAACATCGCGCGATCGGCCACGATACTTATGTTCTCGACATCGTAACCTTTTTTTAACTCATCGACCATATCCAGCAAAGTATTGCCCTCGTAGGTATTGCCGAGGAATATTTTGTAAGTCACTGGCATTCCGCAATTTGTCGTAACCAGAGCAAGCATGATTTGAGTTTCATTGACCTTATTATCCTTGCTGAAACCCGGCTTGCGAAGCTCGTCAGGCTCGAAACTCTCGAAGTACAAAGTTGTTACATCAAACAGCAAAATATCGACTTTTTCTTTGAACAAAGACAGAGTCGCGCTTTCGATACGGTTTTTCACCTTATCTTCTTGTACCGCAAGATGATCCATCATTCGGTAGATTTTTTCCAGCGGAATTCGGATTGCAAAGTCACGCTCCAAAAGTGATGCGGTGCGGCGCTTGCTGGAAGGGTTTGCAAGCCTTGAAAGTGTACAGGCCTTGAGAATCGAGTTCCATTCGGTATCCTTACGAGTGCCATCAATTACGCTTTCGAAACCAAGATCCGAATAGAGTTTCCCGAATACATCGCCGATTCCGTCGATAATTCGCTGCTCTTCTTTGAGATTTTTAAGAAGGACATCATCTTCGATTTCGCTTTTGCGATTTTCCCTATCGAGCAATTCTTCCGGCTTGAAAAGCGGAAGAGACGGCTTTCTTTCTTCCTTGATTTCAGCGATGATGGTGTTAGCGAGGTTGACGAGAACTTCGATTTCTTTCTCGCCAACGCCCTGTCCAACATGGCGAACAATCCTTTGATTGACTTTGTCGCCGCGACGGTAAGATTCGCAGATTTGCACCGATGTTTTGCCTGTTTTTCTTTTTTTCTTTCGAATAAACATGAGATAAATATAATGGCAAAATGAAACCTGTCAAGAACTATTTTACACGGGGCACTACATTTGAGCAAAAAAATCAAAACACCATGTTTAAGCCATCTTCGATTACGATAAGAGGAGATAGTGTCGAAGTCGGGAGAGAGAATAGATTATATTACTATTGTTGACAAGGACGATAAAGTAAAAGGCATGATCGAAAATCGTCTAATCGACAGGCATATTTCCCAGAAAATGCTCGAATACAAACACAAAGCAGAAGAGCTGGACCAATAGACAGTCCAGCTCATTGAAGGTCTTAGCTACTAGTTTTAATCCTCTGGTGGAATTTCCGGGTCATCTTTCGGTCTTTCTTGAATCGGCTCTGGAGGTATATAATCCGGGTATTTTATTCCATTCGGGCTATTGGGCGTAGGTTCTTCACCGATTTTATGGAAGAAGCCACTCGGTGTTGGTTTTACAATTTCAGTAAGCCTCGATGATTCGAAATCTTGCCTTTTGGCTATGACACGGTAGTCGAATGTTGCGTCTGATGTCTTTTCACCTTGCTGATATACCTCGAAACGGTCTTTGTATTTCTTTACATATGTGCCGCCGGGGCATTCATCAGTCAATTGAATAAATACCTTGATCGGATTCTTCTCATCGATTGTAACTGTTTGGAGAAATATTTTATCCAATTCAATCGTGCATTTTCCATCTTGCAATTGGCCTGAACCATAATCTGTGAACCATATTTCTGCGCTTTCTTCGCAGAACAATGCCCTTGTGCCATAATCTTTTGTTTCGACATATGCTGATTTGGATCCGCTGGCATAGAAATCTCCATATGTACCAAGTCCAGGATCGCCAGAACCGCCGGGATGCCAGAACCAACCGCAATAATATGTCGATGATGAACTAACCTGTGCTCTTATAGCACTTTTCCCACCGGAATAATCTGTCTGTGCATCGACTGCATAACCTGAATAACTCGACCCAACTCGGAAATATCCAGCATATCGAGTTCCGCTATCGAAATCATCTCGATATCCAAGGATACCATAATAAGAGCCATCTTGTTTACCGCCGATGACACCTGCAGAATTGTCATAATCATGAAATGAGAAGCCCGCGACTCCTGCCGTGTAGGTATTTCCCCAATAGGAATAGCCTTTTATTGCAGCATCGATGCCATAGGTTGACCATGCGGTTCCACCATTGGAAGCACCGGATGTTCCGGAGCGATAGGCATAAACATTTGCCAGTCCAGCACCATATAAACTTCCCGGACGATAACCATATATTCCATATGAGCCATCATCGAAATAGCTATAGAAGTCTTGAGCTTGTCCGGCATCGTACACGCGTGCACCACTATTAGAAAACTGTCTGATATAAGATCCAGCATCGACCCATAATTTATTAGTCCAATTGGTTCCTGAGCCAGTGCTGGAGAGAACTTGATTGGATGAACCAGCATCACCGGAGCTGTCATAAAGCCTTCTTGTGATTCTGACATCACCATTGAAATAGCCGGCTGCCTCATTGCTGGATGCTGAACGGAGGTTTTCGCCATATATGGCATATCCACCGCCACCGGATGATGGAATTTCGCCGTAAACAGCTACATTCGCAGGATTTGCTGGCAATGTGCCATCTTCATACCAGGCAAGCTTGGCATTGGAATAGTAATTTGTTGGGCTATAGCCTTCATATGCATCGATGCAAGCGCCATTATATCCGGAGGATCTATAATGTTCAATATAAATACCATGAGTATCATGTCCTAGTTGGATATTGCTGTCTGTAGGCCCCGAGTTCGATAATCTAAGGCCATAGGTACCACCGCCAGACCAGTAATCACCCCAATGATCATGTAATGCGACTCCTGATGTTGATATCGTCCAGGAACCATCAGTATCTTCTGAGACAGAGATACCAGTTCCACCGTTTAGAAGATTTCCACCGGAATTATCACGATAATAGCGTGCCCTTATTTGGTTAAAAATCGATGTCGATGCTGGATCTGTATAATAGGATGTATTGTTTCTGTCATAATAGCGATAACTATAATGATTACCGTCATAGACATTATTCGTAGTTGAATTGCCGACATCGGTGACCTGATCATAATTGGGTGTAGCGACAGAGCCATTTGATGCGCTTGTAATTCTTCCATGAGAATCGACAGTTATGCTTGCAAGCGAATAACTACCTGCACTAACTCCAGTATTTGTAAGCCTGAGATTATTCGAGCCATCGTCCTGAAGCCCAAGGCCAGCAAAATCTGATACATCGACAGAGACATTAGAGCCAACATCGATACCATCGCCAGCATTGGCCGAAATATTTGAGCTGCCAACAGTAATACCATTACCAGCACCGACATTGAGAGTAACAGAGCCGGATGTACCTCCGCCCGTAAGGCCATTGCCAGCATTTACAGCAGTAATATCGCCATCTGATCCAGATTCATCTTCAGCCCATTGGACTGAGCCGGCAATTACTTTTAGAATCTGGCCATCTGTGCTGCCGGATGAACTAAGCTTTCCGGCAGTTACTTGACTATCGCCAATTTTCGAAGTTGTTACAGCTCCATTTGCGATTTTAGAATTTGTAACACCACCATCTCTTATTCTTAGTGCATCTGAAGATATCTCGAGAGTCGAGCCATCGACATTTACGCTAACAGCATCGGCAGCAATAGATATACCGTTACCATCACCGACATTGAATGTGCCGGATGGGGTTTCTGTCAAGCCATCGCCAGCATTATAAATACTTCCATCATCGACACCATCGGCAAAGTCCTCTGGAACGCCAGTTAAATTTTCCCAATGAATGCGGTTTGTGCCAGTATTTGGAGGGCTGCCATCTCCAGTATTTAATTGTGATTGTGTATAATAACGACTGTCGTGGCTATGATGTGCAGTGGCATCATCAGAGGAGCCATCGGCATTGGTTAATGCATTGAATTGTGCGCTTGTCAGGTGAAAATATTCGGAAGTTGCTCCGCCTTGCAGAGATGTCAGTGAGTTATGCGCATGATTATGTGTATTAGCGGAGAAATTTTCATCGACATATCGTTTGTTTGCTGCGTCTTGTTCTGCCGTAGGGTCTGCCAAATTAACTATTCGATTAGAATTCATATTGAGATAGCCAAAACCGCTAGAACTTATGGTTGCAGAGCCTTCGACATCTAAGTCTCCTTCAAAAGTACCATTGCCAGCAACCGTAAGGTCTTCGCCAATATTGACATCCGGGTCGGATGCATCGCCATCGAATATGGCGCCCGAGATATATAAATTGCCAGAATCGGTAATCTTAAAATCGCCATTGAAGTAACCACTATATATATCTGTTCCATCGTGATAGCCTATTCCTCCCCATATAGCAGGAGATGCATCGCCTCTAATAACTGATTCTGAACCTGAAAGGCCAGTCTGTGCATCGGCATGAAGCCGTCCTTCGTCATAAATTCGCATGAGTGCACCAGAAGCATCCCCAACGCTGTCAGGATAGATATATTCTGCATCCGGAACCCATTGCCCGATAGCAGATGCTCCAGAACCATCGTCGGCTATCCAATTTGAACCGTCATAAATAAGGAGTTGTCCAGAAAGAGGACCTGCAGCAACGACATCACTAAGATCATTCAAAGAGTTATCAGATAGGTCATCTGCCTCATTATCGATAGTTACTGAAAAGCTTGTTCCCAGATCAGATATAGTAAGTTCATTTGTGCCATCATTCCAATCAAAGGATGTGTTTAGCTCATTTTCATCATCGAGATCGCTATCGGCGACCAGATGGCCATGCAATGCTTCATCCAGCTCAAAAAAGGCATTATGTACATTGATTGCGGATGAGATAATCGTAAAATCTTCGGGAGATGTTATTGGCACTTCCACATCTGTTTGGTCATCGGGATCGGTGGTATCTGTTGCGGCCACCCAGTTTGTGCCATCATAGCGCAAGAAATTACCGCCACTTGCCCCCAAATCATCAACATTAGCAAGTTCGCCAATCTCATTATCAGAAAGGTCATCGGCTTCATTGTCGATACTTGTAGTTACGCTACCGCCTAAGTCATTGACAGTTAGTATATTTGTAGCATCGTCGAAATCGATCATAGTATTGTATTCATTTGTTGGATCTGTGTCCTCATCGAGATCGATATGATTAAAAATTGCATTATCAAGCTCATGCAATGCGCCATGAACATTATCCGAGACAATAATCTCAAAATCTTCCGGTGATGTTATCGGAACTTCTATATCGGTTTGGTCATCAGTCCCTGAAGCATCCGCGCCGGGAACCCAGTTTGTGCCGTCAAATGTCAGTATATTTCCCGTCGATGCACCAGTTTCATCCACATTAGATAGGTCATCGATAATATTATCGGATAAATCATCTGCTTCATTTACAATCGTTGTTTCCCATGTTCCGCCTGAGTCTGTTAGAGAAAGTATATTTGTCGCATCATTATAAACCATATCGAGAATTAGTTCATTATCTCTAAACCAATCGAGGTCATTTTCGAGTTGGAATAGTAATGCTACATCCAGGTCCACCAGAGCACCGTGGACATCTTCGGCGATAATTACCGAAAAATCTTCCGGACTTGTCAATGGAACTTCGGTATCGACCTGATCATCCGAACCCAATGCAGCGATATCCATCCATGTTAATTCTCCAGAAGGATTTGTGGCGATTATTTGCTCTGAACCAGAAATCCCATCGATTTTGATTCTCGATGTCGATTCAACTTTTATGGTATCTGAAATACTGACATTTCCATTTACAGTAACACTTCCATCGAAATATCCAGCATGGTCTGTACCTGTGGCATACAAACCATATCCGCTTGCGCCTAAATATCCGAAATTGTCTTCATTATAATTACCATATGTTCCGTAATTCTCTGTTCCAAGCCAGCCTTCAGCACCGGATAGCGAAGAAACGCCGACTATCGCCTTTTCTGTACTTGCCCCAAGGCCGTGCACTTCCAGGGTATGTTCGGCCTCTGGAGTTTCGGTACCGATGGCTATATTGCCACCATCGGTTTCGTAGATGGATGATGGTTCCAGCTCGGTTTCGCCAACCCATCGAACGATATAATTATCACTACCGCCTTCGACAGTAGCTCCTCGTACAAAATCGGCTGTGTCGCTTCGTGAGGCATACATAGCATAAGGAACAGATGCAAAAGGCTGCCTTGGTGAAAGCACCTCTGATGCTACCGTTAGTTGAAGATAATATTGTTCATCGAAATGCAAGCCGGTTGGAAATGGATTAACCGAGCCCAATATGATATCGAAAAGGCCTTTATTTACTGAAACAGAAGGATGTGTTTCACTCCATAAAGCTGCTCCCGCAGTTGGGCTATTGTATATTTCGAATGTGATTTCTACATCATCAATAATAGCAATACCATCGGGATTTGTCAACTTCCCTTGATAATTAATAAGCCTTGGTGCTTCTGCTAAAAGATTAAAAACCAAAATAGCAAAAGTAAAAACCAATAAAAATTTGTGCATAATGAAACCTCCGCAAATTAATGCATATAACCTTCTTGTTTTTGTTGTTTATTTCTTTTACACAATAAACTTATCAATTATTATCTCTTAGGTCAATATATAAAATTTTTTATCCCATTAATTTATGAAATTTTAGCATTCAAAATAAGTTGAAAAATCATGTAAAGTAAAAGCTGAGAAGAATGCTCTAATTAATTATGATGATTTGGCATGAGAGATTTTCATTGGGGTTATTATTACTAATGATATATGTTCCAGCATTCAAATTATCAATCTCAATTTGTAAATTGTTTTCATAATTCGAAAAGAAATTTTTGATTCTTTTGCCATTAATGTCATAAATTGTAATTTCCTGGCTGCCTTTTGGGGCTTTGATATTTATTTTGCCGCCTATTGCTGGATTGGGATAGACCTCGATTTTTTCTTTAGTTCGGTAATAGGCTATTTCTTCGATACTTGAAGAGTAATAATCGATAAACTCCAGATCAGGTATCTCTCCGCCGATTATTTGTTCAGAGCTTTCAATGTTTTCTTCGGTGAGCAAAAATGTGGACAGGAAGGGCATATCAGTGCTATATGTCTCGATAGTGTCGATTTCGGCATTCAGAGCCATTTGGACCGCATCGTTAAAATCGAAGCCGGCAGTCCAGCTTTCCAGGAAAAAAATGGGAGCAAATAAAGGGAAATAATTTGTCTGATAAGCGCCATTTACCGCAGTAATTCCAATTTCTTCCCAATCGTCTATCATGTGGCTTCCCCAGCAGCACGTCTGATAGAGAGCGCGAAGAGGTATTTCATAATCTTGCATCATAGAGGTCATATTCTCGATCCAGAAATCATAGTCGGTAAACATTACATGATCAGGGTCGCCGTGAAGAATAAAAACTAAATCGACAATAAGGCCTTCATCGCGAAGCATCGCAAGAGAATCGAACATTCCAATAGGAGTACAGTATTCATCAGAAAGAGTAATGATTCTTTCATAATATCCCTCGCATCGGTCGCGCATTTCGGACATCTGCCATTCCTCGCCATATACATCGACTATTTCGGTCAAATCCATGCTATCCATTTCAGATGACTCGATATCAAAAATTTCAGCCAGCATATTTTGCATTCTCGTCCGGTTAAGCTCGAAAACTGTTTCCATCATTGAACCATCAGGGCCAAGAGAGCCGCCATTTTCACACATTATTACAATACCCATAGGGCTATCGGCCTCCAAAGTGAAAACAGCGAGCAACATCAGGAAAAATAGTATCAAAACCTTGTTCATAAAATCTCCTAAACTATATAAATATCAGGTAATTAAGAAATAGTCTTAAAGTTGTTTATTAGGTTCATCCAGTCTCCTTTAAAGCTTGCTTTATAGAAAAATTTCTTTTGAGGCTGGATTTTATATTCATTGGCAATCCCAAGGCCAATTGCCCAGACCGGTTCCGCGTCATTATATAAAACAGGAACAGAATTTCGCAGAAATCGGGGAATATTTCGATCTCTTGCAAATTGTGTAAATTTTCTCTCAGAGCTTTTGTATGGAGTAATCAATTCTCCTGGGTCGGGAGTTGCAAGATATAGCTTTTCGGGTTCATTCATAGCAAAATGGGCAGAGAAACTGCCTTCGCGATTGCAAATATGGACTTTGTCATCGAGTCTTTCAAGTTCGAGAGTGCCGTAATCTCCTAAATGATTTACACCTTCGGATATTTTGCATCTTATTTTCAGATTTTTTATATATTTTTCCTGATAGATTATACTAAAGTGTCGATAATTCTCGAAAAATATATCGTCAAATAATTCTGTTCGGCTGGATTTTGTGGTTTCCAAAAGCCTTTTAACAAGTTCATCGCTGAATCTACCAAGGCCTTCGCCCATATCATCGATTATCTGGCGTATAACCTCGCCAAATATGCCAGCGTGTTTATAATTACAGATCTGATTGTAAATGATATAGATATCATAGGGTAGCTTCTTATAATAGCGCAATATTGATTTCTCGACCCTCTCCACAAATTCTCTTTGAACGAGTGTAGTATTAAGAATTCTTTCGATAGAGCCATCGCCAAATTTTTCTAAAAGCGGCGGTATGACGAGTCTTCTGATATAGTTTCTCGAAAAGCTCTCATCTTGATTAGATATATCTTCCCGCCACTTTTCGCCGAGTTCTTCGAGCAGCTCGACAAGCATTTCACGAGTAGAAAATAGGAGAGGGCGAATTATTGTTTTTTTTCCAATTTTTCTTTCTGCGGGCATTCCAGCAAGGCCTCTTGGGCCTGTTCCTCGGAAAAGATTAAAAATCAATGTCTCTGTTTGGTCATTTGCGGTATGTGCAAGCAAAACATCAGCATCGAGTTCATTTGCATATTTCTCATAGATTTGATAACGAAGCTTTCGACAATTCTCTTCTATGGAGTGTTTTGGTGGATTCAGGTCATGTTTTATAAAATCGATTCCCAAATCATCTGCAAGGTTATGAACAAACCTCTCATCCTTGACTGAGTCTTTGCCCCTTAAATGATGATTGATATGCAAAATAAAGAGCTTTAACTGCATTCTCTCGCGAAGGAAAGCAAAAAGTTGGCTCATCGCTACAGAGTCACTACCGCCTGATACTCCGAGAATCAGCTTTTGTTTAGTGAAATTCCATCCTCTTTGGGAACACCATTGCAACATTTTTTCTGTTGTAATCTCAAGGCCTGTCATAAGTTCTAAGATATGAATGAAAGCTATAATTTCAAAGGAATTTTTATACAGTTGTAAACATTTTTCTTTCGTTTTATATACTTGCTCTATGAAAAGGTATTAATTATATTTAGAATATGAAAAGGAAGAAACTTCTGGCCAAGCTCGAGGAGCTTGCCAATCGTCTGGATATCAAAATTAGATATGAAAATCTTGGACAATCGCGTGGTGGACTATGCAGATTACGTGGCTCTCATTTCATATTCATAAACAACAAAATGTCCGATTCATCGAAAATAGATATTATTTCTCAGGAAATTTCCAATTTTGATCTCAGTGATGTTTATCTACTTCCCGAAATTCGTGAACAGATTGGAAAGTTCAATAAGGTACTCATTAGCTAATTTATGAAAAAAAATGAGCGCGTACCAGCCTTTGTCTTAGCAGTCGCTTTTGTTCTCGGTATAGTATCGGGGCTATTTTTTTCACCACCATTTTGGCTTCAGATTATTCTTGCCATTTTATTTTTCTCTGCTTCGATAATTTTTTTCCTAAATAATAATTCTATGGCCTTCTCGATAATAGTCCTATTTGCTATGGTCTTTGCTGGCTTACTCCGCTACGAGACGCATACAAGAATGATTCCACCCGACAGTATTGTTAATTTGGAAAGCGGTAAAGAGTATATTATTGAAGGAACAGTATCGGAGCAACCCATAGAGTCTGGGGAAAAAGTAAAATTCAAATTCGATGCTGAAAAAGCAAAGCTGCCTGGAACTGATTCTTTCAAGAATGTATCCGGCAAAATTATGACATATTATTATGGCGACAAGAAACTGGAATATGGCGATGTTATTCGCATAGAAACGGATCTGCCCATTCCCGGGCAGGCTACTAATTTCTATGCCTTCGACTATCGCGATTATCTTAATCGAAATGGAATTTTTCGAGTAGCCTATGTTTATGAGCATAAACTCGAAAAGCTCGATCTTTCGGGCGGCTCGCCTCTTTACGAATATATTATCTATCCTGTAAGAAATCATATTGAATATGTAGTTTCCAATACATTAAAAGGAGATATTGCCGGATTTTTGGAGGGTATTTTATTAGGCGGTGGGAAAAAGATGGCCCAGAATACCCATGATAAATTTGTCGAGGTGGGTGTTGTTCATATTTTGGCGGTTTCTGGTTTGCATGTTGGTATTTTGGCGCTATTGTTTTATACCATTTTTAGCACTCTATTCCATCTCAGTAGAAAATGGACTACGATATTTACTATTATCGTTTTAATTCTATATGTCATCTTGACCAGAATGAGGCCATCTGTTATGCGGGCGACTCTTATGATTTCAATTGTGCTTTCCGGGCAGATATTTGGGCGGAAGCCACGGCTTATGAATAGCATGGGGATTGCGGCCATTTTTTTACTTGCGATTAATCCTTCACAGATTTTAGACCTTGGTTTTCAGCTTTCTTTTGGTGCGACCTTTGGTATTGTCTATCTTTATCCGAGGCTTATGGAGATGTTGCCGGAAAAATGGCAAAATAATAATTCTTTCATTGCGAAATATGGCCTTCAGGCAGCTTTAGTATCGGTATGTGCCCAGCTTGGGACATTTCCTATTATTACAATGAATTTCCATAGAGTACCATTGCTTTCAATATTTGCGAATCTGATAGTTGTCCCGACTATCGCATTTGCAGTTCCAATCGGCATTTTGACTGTTTTTACAGGCCTTTTTAGCATTGGGCTTGCTAGAATATTTGCAGCAGCCAATTGGGTTATACTGAAATTTATCATGGTAGTCGTTGACTTTTTTGCACAATTTGAATTGGCCAATGTAGCATTTCCCCATTTCGGATTTTGGTTTGTGATCTTGTTCTATATAGTCCTGATTACTGGTGTTAATGCAAAAAGGTCGAAATTGGCTTTAAAGATATTCCTGATCCTTCTTATCTCCATAACAACAGTCTTTGCAAGTTACAATTTTATTATTAAAAAGCCTGAACTCTGGATTGTCTTTCTCGATGTAGGGCAGGGTGATAGCATCTATATCAAATATCCAAATGGCAGGACTATGTTAATAGATGCAGGTTTTCCCAAGAGCTATGACTATGTTATCGAACCTTTTATTATGGCACAGGGCAGAAAATCGGTCGATGAAATTTTGGTTACTCATGCACATTATGACCATTTTGGCGGTTTTGTGCCATTTTATGAGAAAATGTATTCAGAAGAATTTCTTGCCACTTTTTCTAAAAGAAAAGGTATGCTTTACAATAAACTTCTTGAGAATGTGTCAAATATGTCCGTGCGCTTGGATACTATCCGTGCAGGTGATACGCTGACAGATATCTATCCCGTCCGTGGCAAATTTCTCTGGCCGGATTCAACAGTCATCGATAGTGATGGAAATACTGACATACATGCAAATGATGTCTCGACTGTGCTTCTTATTAAATATGGTGATGCTGAGATTATGCTTTCTGGTGATGCAGAAGAGCATGTCGAACATCTTTTGTTCGAGCGATATGGAGATAGTCTTAAATGCGATATCTATAAGGCGGCTCATCATGGTTCGAAAACATCGAATACAGCAGAATTTGTTCGAGCTTTATCGCCCGATTTGGCAGTTGTATGTGTTGGCGAAAAAAATAAGTTCAATCATCCCGCACCCTCGACTATGCAGCGACTCGATTCTCTGGGTTGTCTTCTATACAGAACCGATAAAGATGGGGCAGTATGGGTAAAAACAGATGGTAAGAAAATCTGGGGCGAGACAAGATTAGGCAAGAAATTTAGCTTTTCGGCAATAGATTAGCTTTTTACTGGCATTGTTTTTATAATTTCTTATTTTACAGGCTATGGAAGAAAAAATAAAGAATAATTCAGACATAAAAGCCAGATTTTTCAAACCAGTAAATTTTCTTATTATTCTTGGTGCAATTTTACTTGGATTTTCCTTTCAAATTCATTGGGTATTGCCGATTCTTTTTGTTATTGTTGTTCCAGGTATTTTTATTTTCTTTAGGATGCCAGAACTTGGTATTTATGCTACTCTTTATGGTATAGTACTCATGAGAGGATTATTAGTTGCAACTAATGTGCAAAGATCTTTATCGGCTTTTATTTTCATCGCTGTTTGGTCTTTGGCAGCAGCATTCCTAATTAGAATTAAAAACAACGTTAATGGGTTCAAGTTTTTAGATTTTGGTGATATACTGTTCTTGATTTTAACTTTGCTTTTCGGACTCAATATTTTCCGTTCAACCGGATATAGCTATGGCGTTTTCAAGACAGGAATTTACCTGTTTAGTGCTGTAATACCATATTTTGCAATTTACTCCATTCGATTGAATAAGGAATCTTTCCTTAAAGGCCCTACGGCAGTTATATTATTAGGAACTCTTCTCATCTGTATTGCACTATTTGATTTTACAATAAGAGGTGTTGGTTCTCAAGAAAGATATGCAGTCGGTGGAGTTGGGCCGATAGGTTTTGCCCGGTCTATGGGACTAGCAATTATAGCTGCAATAATTTCTTTCGAAAAGAATATTGCAGTCATAAAGAAAGTTCTATTACTAGTAGTAATATTTTTTGCTATGTTTTTTATATTGTTATCTGCTTCGAGAGGGCCTTTCCTGGCAATGTTATTAACTGTGCTTTTTTACCTTGTTTTTCTCTCTGATCTCAAAATAACTGTTAAAATCCTTATTGTGCTTGTATTTTTGGGGATAATTGCCTTTGTCATAAATAGTGGATTCGGTTTCATGGTGCAGCGTTTTACAACGATACAGGGGGGAAATGAAGTATCTTCAACAGCTCGGTTTTATATATGGTATGAAACCTTAAAGCATCTGCTGGACAAACCTATATTAGGCTATGGAACTGGCGGATTTACAACGCTTATGACAACTAGTTTTAAAGCATGGGATATTGTATATCCTCATAATATATTTTTAGAATTTATGATTGAACATGGCATTGTTGGGTTATCATTACTCCTAATACTTCTCACATATGGCTTCATAACATCACTATGGCTTTTAAAAGCCCCGATAAAAAATAGCACTTTGATTGTAGGAAAATTTGCCATGCTCCTTACTCTATACGGTTTGATTTCTGCGCAAGTTAGCAGCACTATTGGCGGCTTAAGACCATTTTGGATTGGTTTTGCATTACTTTTTTCTGTCAAACAGATCGCTCAGGATGAAATAAAAGAAGATACATCAACCAACGACAGAAGGCTCGAGGAATAGCTCTCCCTTTTCAAATCTTTTTGCATTTAGCGATGAGATATCGACAGAAGGCTTTTCGCCAGTTATTAGCTGTGCAATAATCTTGGCAGTAATCGGCGAAATCATAAAACCGTGGCCAGAAAAACCGACAGCATTATAGAAACCATCGAGATCTTCATGTTCACCGATTATTGGCTGGGCATCGGGGGTTTTATTATAAAGCCCTGCCCATTGCCTGACAATCCTGATCTTTTTCATGAATGGCAATATACTGGTTAGGTGTTTTGTAACATACTCAAGAAAATCCCATGAGGCTTTGATATTATGGCTTGGTTCTTCCTTTTCGCCGATACCTAAGACAAAGCTACCATGCGGTACCTGTTGGACATATATGCCACTCACAAAGGAAATAACCATACAGTCAAATAACCTCTCCAATGGCTCAGTAACGAGAATCTGATGCCTTTCAGAATACGTATCTATATCTATCCCAGCCATCTTAGCCACTTCATGAGAGTATCCACCCGCTGCATTGACGACTACCGAAGTTTCAATCGATCTGGTATCATTATCTGGCATTTTGATTTTTACAGCCGAGATTTGGCCATTATTTACTTCTATGCTGGTAGCTTCGGTATATTTGAGAATTTTTACGCCTAATTTTTCAGCAGCTTTTGCATAGGCGAAATTGGTCAAGAACGGATTTGCATGGCCATCGGTAGGGCAGTATGCTGCTTTGATGAATTTTTCTTTATCGAGATATGGCACGATTTCGAGAGCTTCTTTTGTATCGATAAGGCGTGATGGAATATCTAACCTGTTTTGTAGTTCTATATTTTTTTCAAATTGCTCGAGTTGGTTTTCATTTTCGATAAGACTAAGATAACCGCCCTGTCTAAATTCGATATCCATTCCCAGCTCTTCGGTTAGTTTTTCAAAAATTTCCACACTGGCTCTTGCCAGGCGGCAATTCATTTCCGTTCCCCATTGCTGCCTGACACCGGCACCGCATCTTCCAGTAGCGCCAGAGCTAATATAGCTTTTATCTAGAACGATAATGTCTTTGATTCCCATTTTTGCGAGTTCATAGGCAATTGATGAACCAATTATGCCACCGCCAATAACTACAACCTCAGCTCTCATTTTTCCTCCTTTTCGGAGTATTTAGAAATAGTCTCGAATTTCAGAAGGGATTTCGGTGGCCGATGAGTAGGAATATTGACATCTTCGATAGATTTATTCTGGGCTTTTGCAAGCATAGAACGAATCATAGGACCGCAGGTTCGCCCCTGACATGGCCCCATACCCGCGCGGAGGTATCTTTTTAATTCTTCAAAATCGGTGAAACCTTCGGCTATGGCATCTTCTATTTCTTTTTTGGTTATATCTTCACAACGACATACAATTATAGGTTTGTTTTTCACTGGAACTCCTTTAGTTTGAAAAGAGCAAAATCAAAATTTAAGCTTATCTCTTTCAATGTCAAGCTATGTTTAAGGCAAAACGAAAAGACAAAATTGGCAATTGAAAAAATTTGATTTTTTTGAGATTTTCGAATTATTGGCTTGACAAAACTTTGGAAAGGCCTATTTTAGAGAACTGTGTTTGATACACATTGAAAAGTTCAAAAGGGGTAGTAGTTCAGTATTTGGTTAGAACGCCGGCCTGTCAAGCCGGAGGCCGCGGGTTCGAGTCCCGTCTACCCCGTTTGATTTGACTAAAAGGTCAATCGATTGATATTAGAACTAGTTTTTCAGCAATAAAAAAGCCAGCATTTAATGCTGGCTTTTTCTATTAATATTTATTTTATTTCTTATCTTAACGACCACGAAGTTGGATTAGTTTTGAACCCAAATCTTCATTATCATGGGCATTGGGCGCAAGGTTAAGGTAATGCTGAAGCATCCTGATTGCCGAATCGAAATCTCCGCGCTGATAGTATGCCGATGCAAGATTAGCATAAGGCCGTGCAAAAGTAGATGAAATCTCTCTTGCCTGATTTAATTCTTCGATAGCATCATCATGCTCGCCTAAATAAAATTTCACACCACCGAGATTGTTGCGGAATAAGGCTTTGTCAGGATCTAATTTAACAGCTCTTGAGAAATATTCTTTCGCTTTATTAAATTTCTTCTTTTGATATTCGACCCAGCCAAGACCAAAGTAGCCCCATGCAAAATTCGGATCTAATTCTATAGATGTTTCATATTGGATTTGTTGTTCATCAGGACTTGGCAGAAGCCTACCGTATAAGAAATGATAAGCTGGAGATTTTCGATTATCTTTCATCAGCTTTTCATATTCGCGAATCAAAATATCCTCTGGAACTTGTTTGGCTTTGAGCTTTTGGCGAAGAATGTGGGCATCTATGAATTCGGGATGAATGGAAATTGCTGTTTCTAATTCTTCCAAAGCTTCTTCATAGTCTTTTTGCTGCTGCAGTTTGAGAGCAGCCTCATAATGAGGTATACTAGCCTTGAGCTGCCTTTCTTCTTTAGTACATCCACTGAGCAAAAAAATGAGAGCCAAAGATAAAGATATAAAAGTAATTAGTCGCATGTGCGTCCCATTAGCTTGAATGTGTTTTTCTCTTCCTGTGTTGGCAGATAGTCATCTATTCTGCGCATTCTTGCTCTTGCCACAGGTCCCCATCTTTTGTCATTTGCGACCTGTTTATATTTGTTGTAGGCTTCTTCGAATTTCTTTTTCGTACAAAATTCAAGTTCTCCCTCTGGAGAAACCATTTCGTATGCAATTTTTGTCAGTATATCGCCTTCGGCTATGAATGCATAAGCATAATCGGAATCGATCTTCCTTGCCTGAGAAACACAACGCGATGCTCTCGATGTCTGGCCTTTTTCGATATATGCTTGAGCCTGATCGCAATAAAGTCTGGGGTTGTCTGGAGCAAGTTCGATAGCTTTCTCAAGGTTTTTGATTGCCTCGTCATATTTGCCCTGAAGCGATTTGACATTACCGAGATAGCGATATCCGCGATAATCGGCTGGATTAGCTTGAACATAGCTTTCCAGCATTTCAACCGCTTTAGTATCATTATCGGTTCTAGCATAAGCCTGGCCCAATTCGAGAAGATAACTGGCATTTTCAGGATTGATTCTAGTGAGATTTTGATATACTTCAACTAGCTTTGTGTCATTATCGCTGATTTTATAAAGCTCAGCTAACCTTTCCCAGAATTCGATATTATCCGGGTCCTGGCGTGTTCCAAGCTCGAAGATAGTGATTGCAGAGTCATATTCAGCATCTCTAAGCAATAGATTAGCAAAACTCTCAATATTCTTTGTATCAGTAGTATCTCTCACAACTGCTTCGTGATAATAATACTTGGCTGAATCGTATTCAGCTTTTTTGAGATAAATATACCCGAGGCCGGAGAAGGGGAATTTTTTTTCATTGTATTTGGAAGCAGTATTTTGGAAAACGGCAATTGCGCTATCTGCATAGGCTTCATTTTCATGTTTTAGATAAGAGTATGCCAGATACTTATACGCAGTTGAATTATCTGGTTCGAGTTCTCTAATTACGGTAAGAAATAGCGGTATGGCATCGGCGTATTCTCGGTTTTTGTAATGCTCGAGGGCAAGCGACATATTCATATTAACTTTTTGTTCTATTTCAGCTTTGGATAGCCCCTGCGGCTCTTCTACCTTCTCTACCTGGTCGGCCGGGGCGCATGCAAAGATAAACATTGCAATAATAATTGTTAAAAGGGACAGTTTCAAAGAAATCTTTTTCATTATTCCTCCATTTTTTGTTTCTGTAAATTCCATAATCTACCTAATTTAGACATTGTTAAAAGGTGGTCAAGTAAAAAATAGCCCTAAAACCTTCAAATTTTATTTCTTCATTTTGACTACTCTTTGTGGGAATGGTATTTCTATACCAAGCTCATCGAATTTCTTTTTTACCTCTTTTCGATATGTTCTCTCCACGGCCCATTGTTGCCTGGGGCTGGTTTTCATAATTACGGAAATTATTATCGATGATTCGGCAAACTCATCGACTCCAAGGACTATTGGATCTTCCAGTACGTATTTTCCAATAGCTTCATGTGTTTTAAGGCCTTTTCCAACTTCTTCTATAATAGCTATCACCTTATCGAGGTCTTCCTTGTATGCAATGCCGAATTTGACTTTAGCACGAGACCATTCATAGGTCATATTACTTACTATATCTATCTTTCCATTGGGAATGATATGCAAGGTTCCAGTAAGGTCCCTTAAAACAGTAGTCCTGAGTGACATTTTTTCGACAAGGCCTCCCACCTGCCCGATTTTTACTATATCTCCAACACGAATTTGCTGTTCCAGAAGAATAAAAAAACCAGCGAAAAGATCGCTCACCAGGTCTTTTGCACCCAATCCGATAGCGATACCTGCGATACCTGCACCGGCGATAAGAGGCCCGAGATCGATGCCGAATTCTCCGATGATCATTAACATTGCAAGAATTATAATAATAACTCGAGATGTATTGAAAAATAGTTTGGCCAGAGTTTTTGCTCTTTTTTCGGCTTCGGAGTCGTTGTCCGGGTCATCATCCTGTGCTTTTTCTACAATCTTATTGGCAATCATCTTAAATATCCTGATGACAATAAATGAACCAATTAATATAAGAAATATTTGAAGGCCAGAGCCACTAAGCCAGATGATGATTTTATTCCAAAGATTTTCAAGATCCATTGTAATGTTATCCATAGTCAAATAAGTTAAACTTAGTCATTAACCTTTAACAATGTTCAATATATTAAAAATCATCAGAACAAGCAAGGATATGGTAGCCAAAATAGCGGTTAATGGAATATTCTTTATATTTAAGGGTAAATAAAACTCAGATTTCTCGGCATTGGGATTTCTATATCTCCAATAAATCAAGCTAATATTTACTGCCATAAAAACACTAAAGATGAAAAAATTGCTTATGGATGCGACAACTTTGAGATTTCCTATCAAAGCAAATAGAATAACAAGGATAATTATCAATATTGTTGATAGGATAGGTGTCCTGGATTTTTTATTAACTATGCTAAGCTTTGTCATCCATTTTATACCCGTGTCTCGCGCTATATCGAATAATAATCTCGCGGTTGCCAAAATATTGGTCAATATGCTATTGGAAGTGGCAAATAAAGCAACAATAATCAAGGCCGTAACTCCCCATCTTCCAACGGCACCCTCGACCGCATAGGCCAATGGCGAGGTCGATCCTGCAAGCTCCTTATGGCTTGCTAATGCAATAGCACTGATGGAAACAAGAACATAAATAATCGTAACAAATACTCCAGCTAATAAGATTCCCTTGCTAACTGTTATTCTGGGATTTTTTGTCTCTTCTGAAGTTTTGACTACATCCTCAAAACCCACATAAGAGAAGAAAGTTAAAGCACCCGCAGCAAATATTCCCATAAAGCCATTTGCAGGCATTTTTAAAAGCTCAGCTTCACCCCATTTTGGTATTCCCAGAACAATTACGAAAATCAGTCCCAAGATAGTAATAATCGTAGCGATTATATTAGTTATCGAAGAATGTTTTATGCCAATTATACTTATGAAACCGAGCACTACAACAATACCAGTAATCGCTAAATTGTTCGGGATCTGCCATAATCTTGAGAAATAATCAGCAAAACTTATAGCGATCGCTGCACTTGCAATAATACCGGTGAGAATTGTTGCAATGCCAAAGATAATTGCAATTTTCGTATTAAATGCTCGCTTGATATATTCGAAACTTCCACCAGCATCCGGAAAGCGGCTAACAAATTCTGCATAGGACAATGCAGAAAGCATTGCGATTACGGCTGCAACGATAAAAGCTAACCACAGCATATTGCCGGCAAGGGCGGCAGCCTCGCCAATAATAGCATAAATACCAGCGCCAAGTATTACACCCATTGCAAGAAAAATTATATCCTTTAGTCCGAGTGCTTTTCTTAATTTATTCCGTCTATTAGTCATAAAATCTCAATTTAGGAAGTCTTATAATCAGAATTCAAATTTCTTGATCTCTTTTACACCAAGATAAAGCGGCAAACCAGTGGCGACGACATTTAATAAGATAAGAAGCACACCACCCATTATAATCTGAAAAGTCGGGAAAGCTTGCTGGAAAGTCAAATGCTGTATATAAGCTCTGGTTGGCCATGCCATTATAAGAACAGACAAACCCACGTAAAGCAAGGACAGCAGCGCAGTTATCATACCGCCACCGGATGATGCAATTTTACCAGGATTGGCTTCTTCAAAATCCGGAAAAAGAATTCCAAGGCCAACCGAAAGGCTAACCAGAGAGACACTCATGAAGAAAATCCCACCGCCAGTTAAAATCATCATATATGGGCTTTGCGCCAAAATCCCATTTGAAATAACTGCAACAATCTCGGCAATTATAAAAAATATCCCGAATGCGAGTGAAAATTTCTCCCAAAAGATATGTGATACTTTTGTGGGGCTGGAACGTACCAGCCAGAAACTACGGCCTTCCATACTAATCGAAGGATATACGAATCTAACCGATAAAGTCGCAAGAATATAGCCACAAAAGCCATAGTTTGCGAAAGATATGCCCAATTTCAAAGCTTCTGAACCAACTCGCATGGGGGCATGGCGAAGATTGACAAGATAAACTCCCAAAAGAACCAAAAGCACTCCAAATTGAGTCCATTGACTCGGGTCGCGAATGAAAAGCTTCACGTCTTTGACCAAAAGGGCGCGAATAACATTGGGAAATGGAGAAAAGAATTTCCAGAGAAGGCCATGCAATTTAGATGGCTTCTTGTATTTTTTCTTTTTCTTCTTTCCGCTAACCTCGCCAGCAGCAAGGAAAGAGTTATAATATAAAAGATCGGCTGTCCAATCTAAGAAAATCGCTCCAAATGCCGCTGTTGAGATGATTAAAGACAGGTACATTAGGAAACTTGTCAGATTCCCATACCTTGCGAATTTCAAAATACTAGCCAGCATATCCCAGGGCATCATTATTGTGGGATTATTACTCGATAAATTGTTTAAATAATAATTCAGGACATTCAAATCACCCTGAATACTCATCATAATCGCAGAAAGTTGATTCTGTCGCATGTAGAGAAATAATCCACCAGCTACAACTAACAAAGAAATATACAAAGTCTTCCGAAAACCAAGTTTACCGGCAATAATAAAAAACACCATTGCCATAATCACTCCAAAAAACGCGGGTATGATAATAAAAGCCGGCAGTGCAATAAGAACAGAAGGCAGAAAATAGAACCATTTCAGCTCGAAAACAATCGAATATGCAAGAAAAAGAGGAATTCCAATAACGGCGGTTGCCCATGAAGAGAAAAATAGATTATCGGCAAATTTAATCCAAAATGTCTTGCGGTGTGATAAGGGTGATGTCATAAGAAAATGTGTCTCATCTGAATGATAAAGGGTCGATATAGCGGATACAATATTGCTAATAAGGAGCATAAAACCAAAAGCCATAAATCCAATGCCAATTAGGCGGTCGGATAGGATAGCACCAATATCTTGAACTTCCTTGAGATATTTGAATACCTGATGAAAAAGGATATAACCGCCACCTGAAAAAATAGAAATGACAATTAATCCAATAAATAATTTTGCTTTAGATTCAAGGCCTTTCTGGAATATCTGCCTGCCAAGCAATTTGAGCTTGGTAGAAATGATTCTTTTCATATGATTCTGCTAAATATAGCAGGAGAGATTATTTTTCTTTTTTCTTTTTAACTTCTTCTTGTTCTTCGTTATCCGGTGTTGCATCGGTAATTTCTGAGATTCTATCTACGATTTTCTGCCAGATATTATTCCATTTTTCTGGATTCTTGTCGATTTTCTCTCTGAAACCATTGAAATCTTCGCTGGTATAGCCAGATGTCGTAAATATCGAATCCTGGACGATTTTTAGGGAATCTGGTTTAGCAAGGTATTGTTCGGCAGCAATAGAAAGCTTCACATAAATATTGATGAATTCTTCTTCGCTCATCGACTTATTTTCTTCTTTCTCTTCAGAAAGAAGCAGAGCAACTGCCAGAACAATCAGAAATGAAACAATTATTAGCCTGACACCTGTATTTTTCATAAATCCTCCTTGCGTTCTCTAAATAAGAGACATACTTTTTAATAAAATATATCAAGATGGTCAAAGTGTCAAGAAAGACAATGAAGAAAGAAATACAAATCGGCAATAAAATGATTGGAGGGGGCAATCCGGTCCTTATTCAATCGATGACAAATACCAACACAATAGATGTCCATGCAACGACAGAGCAAATCAAGTCGCTCGAAAAAGTCGGCTGCGAAGCTGTACGAATAGCAATTCCGGATGAAGAATCTGCAAATAAAATCCCCGAGATTAAAAAGATGATCACTATACCGCTAATAGCCGACATCCACTTCGATTACAAACTCGCCCTAAAATCAATAGAAAAAGGCATAGATAAATTGCGCCTTAATCCCGGAAATATCGGCGCCGACTGGAAAGTCAAAGAAGTCGCCGAAGCTGCAAGAGATAATAATATTCCCATAAGGGTCGGTGTAAATTGGGGAAGTGTCCCAGAAAAACTGAAAAAGCAAGATAAGCCGGAGAAAATAATGGCCGAGCTGGCCGAAAAAGAAATCCAAATTCTCGAAAAAACAAATTTCTACCAGATAGTAGTTTCATTGAAAGCCAGTTCTGTATCGCTTATGATAGATGCAAACCGCTATCTCTCAGAAAGATGTGATTATCCTTTGCACCTTGGTGTTACCGAAGCTGGACTTCCCGCCGAGGGTTCCATTAAATCTGCTATCGGTATCGGTACTTTACTATCCGAAGGCATTGGCGATACAATCAGAGTTTCATTAACAGGGAATCCGATACAGGAAATTCCTATTGCGAAATCTATTCTGGAAGCATTAAATCTTCGAGAATTCGGCGGTGTCAAGATAATTAGCTGCCCGACATGTGCGAGAACAAGAATCGATGTCGAGAGCATTGCTCGTGAAGTTAATATCAGATTATCTGAAATCGATGATGACATCACAGTCGCAATTATGGGCTGCGAAGTAAATGGCCCGGGCGAGGCCCGTGAAGCAGATATTGGGATAGCTGGAGGAAAAGGCTATGGAATCCTATTTGAAAAGGGAAAAGTAAAAGTTAGGATAGATGAAAAAAACATGATCGATGATTTTGTCGGCCGAGTAAAAAATTATCTCAAAAATAGAGATTAAATTAGACAATGCGCTATTCCGCATTGTTATACTTTTTGGCTAAAGCATCAGTATGGCCATTACATTGTATTTTTTATGTGTTATATCTTTACATATGGCTTTAGGAGAGATACCATAGGTAGTAGAGAAGTGAATTTAGAGTTAGCAAAAAAGGAAGAAAACACCAAGTCAAAAAAACTTGCAAAAAAGGTAGAAAATAGCCTGAATAGGATAAGGTGTTCTGGGCTGAATGCCTTTATTAGCATAAATGACAGGGCAATAGGCGAAGCGAAGGAAATTTCTGCCAATGACTCCAGCAATTCGTTGTATGGAATGACCTTTGCTATCAAAGATAATATAATGGTAAAGGATATGCCAGCGACCTGCGCATCCAAAATGCTCGAGCATTTTATCGCACCTTATGATGCTACGGCTGTCAAATTATTGAAGCAAAATGGCGCAATCATCCTGGGAAAAAACAATATGGATGAATTCGGTATGGGATCTTCTAATGAGTATTCATATTTTGGGCCGTGCAAAAATCCAATAGCGGAAAGTTATGTTCCCGGTGGAAGTTCAGGCGGCTCTGCTGCTTCAGTTGCAGCAGGACTTGTCGATATAACTCTAGGGTCGGATACTGCCGGCTCAGTTCGCCAACCAGCAGCGCTTTGTGGTATTTGTGGTTTCAAACCGAGCTATGGGAGAATTTCAAGATACGGCCTGACGGCATTTGCATCATCTCTCGACCAGATAGGGATAATGGCCAAAACACCGGAAGAAATCATTGAAATATTTTCCATTCTCGATACAGTCGATAGAAATGATGCTACTATGATAGAATTTCCAAAGGATAAAGCAAAAATCCAAAATCCTAAAATTGCTGTCTTATCGAATTCTTTTGATGAATATGTAAATAAAAATATCCAGAGCATGATGCGGGATAAAATAGCTGATTTGAAAAAGAACGGCATCATAGTCGATATCATTAATTTCAGCCATTTTGATAGATTGCTACCGATATATCATATTATTTCAACAGCAGAAGCAAGCTCGAACCTTGCAAGATTCGATGGAATAAGATATGGCTATCGCTCTAAGAATGCTTTGGATATTGAAAAATTATACATAAAAAACAGGTCTGAAGGCTTTGGCGATGAGGTAAAGCGGAGAATAATGCTCGGGACATTTGTCCTAAGCAAAAATGCTAAGAAGCAATACTATATAAATGCTTTACGGGCAAGAAGGTTTATAAAATTGAAAGTCCTGAAAATCTTCAAGAAGTATGACTTTATCATTAATCCAACCACAGCAGAGCTTTTTTTTGAGTTTGGAAAAAAGGACCCTATACAGATGTATAATTCCGATAGATTTACCGTGATGGCCAACCTAGTCGATTCTCCGGCAATTAGCATGCCTATAAAAAGACTTGGCAAATTGGGAGTTTCATTGCATATTATGTCAAAGCCGGGAAATGATTATGGATTATTAGATTTTGCAAAAACTTTAATATAAAGAGGAAATTTTAGAATGCTAATTTGGATTATCATACTGATAATTATTGCATTTAGTCTGATAAGTGCAGAATTCTCGCGTATAACGGTCGAGTTTATCGAGCAACATGTTATAGCTTTGTTACTTGTTGGATTGGCTTTGCTCTATTCTCTCTGGCGACGAGAAAAGAACAGAATAGACAATTAACATATGACTAATGGCATAAGACAAATAGTTAAAGTAATTTATTAGCTATAATGGTATAACCTGTCCATTATCAGGAAAAAGACTCGCAGAGGCGAGCCTTTTTTGGAGTATAGATAAATATTCTACTGCATGAAAAGTTCAGCTTCTTCGATCATTCTATCGGCGATTTTGGAGATTACTTCTTTTTTATTGTAATCACCATTTTGGATGCTTTGATTGATCCGAATCGCTTCCTTGCTTCCCATTTCTTCCGAAAGCACTTTTTTTAGAATATCTTTGTTCTGCATCTTAATCTTACGCGCATGGTCGCTAATGTCGATAACAATTCCCTTTTTGCTCTTCTTAGCGCCTTTGATATTAACTTTATCACTTGGAAATTTCTCAACCTTTTCCAGTTTTCTCTTTTGATATGCGCCTAAAATATCATTTCTGTTTTGATTTATTCGCATATTCCTCCTCTTTGTTCAATATACTCATCGGATGCTTTTTCAAAAACTTTACAAAAAAATTGCAAAGTCAAGTTTATATTGTATTTTATATTTTATGAAAACTTGCACAGCGATAATTTTATCCGCCGGCTCGGGGAAAAGATTTGGTTCCGAGATGCCCAAGCAATACAATCTGCTCGATGGGAAGGAAGTGATTATTCATACTATCGAGAAAATTGCACAGGCTATGTTAATAAGCAATATTGTCATGGTTGTTGGAGATGATGATATTAATTTTATCATTAACCTCCTAAGAAAATATAAAATTTCCGAGGTCAGTTATATTGTCCGCGGTGGGAAGCGGCGTGTCGATTCTGTAAAAAATGGGATTATGGCAACCGGTTCTGATTATGTTGCGATTCATGATGGAGCAAGGCCTTTTGTTTCACCGGATAAAGTTGATTTGGCTGTGGAAAGGGCTTTTGAGACAGGAGCTGCAATTTTGGCTGCGCCTGCAAATGAGACGATTAAGATTGCCCATCAAAGGATTATTGAAGATACTCCAGAGCGTAAGAATCTCTGGTTTGCCAAAACGCCACAAGTCTTTGAAAGGAAATTGTTTACAGAACTTATTTCCAAGATTCCGGATGATTTCACGCCTACCGATGATGCGCAAATTTTCGAATACTTCGGCTATGATGTCGAGATTGTTCCAGACTATCCGACAAATATAAAAATCACATATCCCCATGACATAGAAATCGGTAAAATCCTGCTCAAAAAGCAGGATAAATAACATTGCCGATATCGGGCAATGCGCCTATTGTGCATTTTTATGCTTCTTTGGCAATAAAACCGAAAAAAAGCTTTTATGAATATTTTAGTTATGGGAATTATGACATTGGGAAACCATAAGTATTGTCTGAAAAAAAGCTTGAAATTTTCATGATAATTCTATATAATAATATTACAAAAGCGAATAGATAGAGAGATATGATAGGGGGAAAAGATGAAGAGAATATTTATAATTTGCTTTCTTTTGATTAGCCTGGCTTTTGGATACAGGATAACAGAAATAGAAAGAATTGTCATGCCGGATTCGATTTGCGAAGTAGAATTTATCGATGTCGGTGAAAGTACAATTTTCATTAGCCGCTATGAAGATTATATGAGCATCTGGGATTTTGAAAGCTATCACAATATATTTGACATTGTCGATAGCTCACAAGTGAAATTTGCCGAGAATGACTCATCGCTTTATATGATATACGATATGAGCAAAAATGAAGAGCTTGGAACATCGCAGCTAAAGACCCGCAAGATTTACCCATCTCTCGAAGAAGAGCAGGCCGTAGAAGTCGATTATCTTGTGGAGGAATGGCTTCCATTCTGGAATTACAATCTTGATGCGCTGGATATGATTTTGACGGTTAATCGGGATAGCTCTTGGTCCTACTATGATGGTATAAGTGATATAGATTTAATTGAACATAGAAGAGAATATCACTTTGTAAGGTCTGGAGAAATCCTTTCAGGAAATTTATCGATTTTACCGCAAAGAAAAGTTGCAAAGGCTAACGATGGATTTGTTGTTGAAGGTATCGATTATAAAGAAAGATATACAGAAAGTACAAGTAGGGAACCGCATACTATTTATTGGACCATGGAATTATTCAAACACTCTTATTACATTAAGATCGATTTCGGGACTTATACTATTGATACAATCTTTTATTACGGTTCTCATTACTTCGAGGGATATCGTGACTCACATCATTCCGAAGGATATCGTATTGATTCATATAGACCGGGCATTTTCACTTTTACTAATCAAGATTCAATACATTATTTGCCATATACTGTATATGAAGGTTCACTTAACGGAAGAGGCGAAGGAGATGATTTCTGGTTAACTTGCTGTTTCCCTGAGACACTACTTTATTCATGCAATATCAATATTTTAGATAGGAGTATACCTCGTGATTCAATCCCCCCATTCCTAATGCTCGGAAGATTCTTCACCAATACCGGAGACCACGGACGAATGGGCTTGATATTCGGCGATCAATATTGTTTCTATCCGGATTTTGATGCCTGTTATACCTTCGAAGATTACGATGAACGATATGACAAATTTGAGAACTATCATGATATCGACCATGATGGTATCGATGAAGTCTATGCATTATATGGCGATACGATTGTTTTCTATCACATGTTCGAAGGTGATGGAGTAGATGATGAGCCGGAGAAGCCATCAGAGCTGCAGATATCTATCTCACCGAATCCATTTAATTCGGCGATGCGAATTTCAGCAAATGAGAATATAGAATCCATCGAAATTTATGATGTCGTAGGCAATCTAATTGATGATATCGGCAAAGTAGATAGCCGTGAATATCTCTGGCAGCCGGCTTCTGATATTGGATCCGGTATTTATATGGTCAAGATTCGAATTGGTGGTGAATTTAGGGTTTCCAGGGTTGTTTACTTGAAGTAGGCTGATAACAAGGACAACCGATTTCATTGTAATCGCTGCTCATTGACTGGATGGCTCTTGGTTTTTTGATATTTCGAAGTATTGTGTTGATTTAGACAATTACCTTATTGGAGTATATTATTGAATTGCATAGTAATTTTGCGAAACACTAGTTTCGCAAATCAAAGACCCGGCGAGAATCCCTCGTTCAATCGCTCTGCAATGAACGAAACGGCTAAAAACGCTCCGTGTTGATTTTAATATATCAAACCTGAAAAGTATAACTTGATAATATTTTTCACTCTAATAAAGCTGCCAAATCACCAAAGACAGACTATTACAGCCATTGCAAAACTCCGCAATAAAAACAAAATATCAATTCAATACGAAAAATTCTTTATTAAGTGAATGAATTCACTTGACATGGGATTTTAAAATGTTAGCTTTTATGCAACAGGTTATTTTCATATTTTAAGGAGGATTTATGCACAAGAAATTAATGATTCCAGGCCCAACAGAGGTATTGGAAGACAGACTACTCAAGATGGCCACGCCTATGATTGGGCACAGAATGGCCGAATACTCAGAACTTCAGAAAAGCGTTATCCCGAAATTGCAGAAAGCGCTTTACACCGAAAACAAAATCATTGTTGGAACATGCTCGGGAAGCGGCCTGATGGAAGCAGCAACCAGGAATATGTCCAAAAAGAAGATTCTTGGTACAAACTGCGGGGCTTTCTCCAAAAGATGGACTCAGATAGCCAAGAAAAATGGCAAAGATATTGATGTCATCGAAGTAGAATGGGGAAAACATGTCCCGACAAAGCTTATCGATGAGAAACTTGCAACGGGCGAATATGACCTTTTGCTCTATACCCATAATGAGACATCCACCGGCGTTATGAACCCGATCGAAGAAGTCGCCGAGCTTATGAAGACCAAGTATCCCGATGTCCTTTGGGCAGTGGATGCTGTTAGTTCGATGATGGGCGCGAAGCTCGAAGTCGACAAACTTGGCGTCGATTTCATTCTGGCTTCTATGCAGAAAGCATTCGCATTGCCTCCTGGCTTTGCTATCGGCCCAGTTTCCGATAGAGCATTAGAATATGCCGAAACAGTCCCAGACAGAGGCCACTATTTCGATTTCAAAACGATGATGTCCAAATATGAAAAATGGCAGACTCCGATTACGCCATCTATCGCGCATCTTTATGCACTCGATTATCAGATGACCAAGATCATAGAAGAGGAAGGCCTCGATAATAGATGGCAACGCCATATCGACATGGCAGAATATGTTCGCGATTGGGCAAAGAAATACTTCGGCATTTTCGCAGAAGAAGGCTATGAATCTCTCACAGTTACCTGCGTAGAAAACACTCGCGGTATCGATGTCAAAGACCTAAGCGCCAAACTCGGCGAACGCGGATATGCATTTGCCAATGGATACGGTAATCTCAAGGGCAAAACATTCAGGATTGCTCATATGGGCGATGTAACACTTGGCGAAATCAAGAACTATCTGTCAACCATAAACGATATACTTGGCCTTTGCTGATTAAGGAGGAATAATAATGGGTAAAGTATTAGATTGCGATGGAATTTCCCCGAAAGCAGTAAAAGCATTAGAAGATCTCGATCATACAGTCGATGTAAAATCTGACCTTCCGAAAGATGAGCTTCCGGGTATCATAAATGATTACGATGCAATGGTTGTCAGAAGTGCTACCAAAGTACGCGAGCCATTTATCGATAAGATGGAGACAATCAAGGTCATTGTACGTGCCGGAGTCGGTATCGATAATATCGACCATGAATATGCCAGAAAGAATGGCATTCCCGTAAGGAATACACCGGCTGCATCCAGCGACTCGGTGGCTGAGCTTGCATTAGCGCATATTTTTGCACTATATCGCTTTATTCCACAGGCAAATATCACAATGCGCAAAGGTGAATGGAACAAAAAGAAATACAAAGGCCGTGAAGTTAATGGCAAGAAACTTGGCATCATAGGAATTGGCAGAATCGGACGTTCTCTTGCAAAGAAAGCTATTGCACTCGGCATGGAAGTCCTTGCAGTCGATCCATATGTCAAAACCTGCGATATCGATGGCGTTTGCATGAGCGATATGGACAAGGTTCTCGCAGCAGCAGACATAATTTCATTGCATGTCCCGAGCGGCAAGAAGCCACTTATCGGCAAAGATGAGTTTGGCAAGATGAAAAAATCTGCAATACTGATAAATTGCGCACGCGGCGGTGTTGTCGATGAGGATGCTCTTTGCGATGCCCTCGACAATGACGAAATTTCCGCAGCAGCAATCGATGTCTATGTTGAAGAGCCGACCAAGAACGAGAGACTCGTCAATCATCCGAAGGTCTCGGTTACGCCACATATCGGCGCATCGACCAAAGAAGCACAGGATAGAGTGGGCGAGGAAGTTGTTTCCGTCCTTCAGGAATATATTGGCTAATCTTTTTTGGCTGTATTAGATAGTTATGAAAATGCCGGGCGTATTGTTTGCGCCCGGTATAAAAATGTTTGCATTTAAATTAAATTGGTATATAATACATATTAGAGGTTATTATGGATAAATTAAAACTTAGTGGTAAGCATATAATCCTTTTGTTCTTGTATAGCCCAACTGAAGGTAATGATATCAATGTCCCAATACCTGGTAGAACAAGGATTGTCAAGATGATGTTTATCTTCAAGCAAGAAGTGAAGCAAGATTTTTTAAATAACAATATAAAAGAGATTGAGTTACCTGATTTCATACCTTACGATTACGGGCCATATGCAGTAGATGTATATAAAGATTTGGAGTTTCTGCTTAATAATGGTTTTATAAATGATATCATAACAAACGAAGAATTATCCGAAGCGGAATTGGAAGAGTATTCTGAGCAGATTGAGGAATATGCTTTAGAAGGAGAAGGTGGTTATATTGAATCTGATAGAACACAATATAATTACACATTAACAGAAAAGGGGAGAAAATTTACAGAGGAGAAAATTTGGAATAAGCTGACAACTGAGCAGAAAGATTTAATTATCAGATTCAAAACAAATATAAATAATTCTAGTTTATATTCAATCTTGAGATATGTTTATTTACAGTACCCAGAGATGACTAGAAAATCAAAAATTAAGGAAGAAGTAGTTGGATAATATTGTTTTGATAATTTCTTTAGCCGGTTTGGCTATATCCTGCTTTGGGCTATTGCTCGACAAATTAAAAAAGACTGACCAAATTTTGGAACAGCTACGGATAGCAACAGATGGTTTGAATGAAGATATCTTAGCAAAATTCAATGATAGACTTTGCAATTACTTTCAAGGTATAGATAAAAAAACAGAAGAAATGATCACAGAAGCAACTAAACGCGAAATTGGTAGTTTTAGTATGAATAGAAAAGCAAAGCAACAGTTTAAAGGATATGATAAAGAAGATTTGATATATATTAGAGGTAAAGAGAAGCGAATTAAGTATTTGGAAAATTATAGACAACAAATGGATTTCGTGATTACCTTTCGATATATAACTTGGTTTTCTATTCCTTTATTTTTCATATTTAGTATTTTAACTTGGTTAACAAATAAAGGACTCAGTGAATATTTATTTATAATACCCGTATTTGCAATGATATATTTTGTTGTATTAATATTTGTTATTGCCATCATTTGTAGGGCAGACAAGTACATAAATAAAATACTCGATGAATTGGAGTATAAAAATGAAATTGTATAACTTATGCAAGAAGTGAAGGCAGATGAAAGAAAGTGAATTGGAAAAAAAACTAGCGCCATATTTGAAAAGATATTTTAAAAAGTTTAGATGGCAAGTGCCTTTGCATAATAAAGTTATTGATTTTGTAGGTATCGATAAAAATGATAAATTGATAAATATTGAATTTAAGATTCATAACTGGAAAAGAGTATTGAAGCAGGCGACTAATAACATGAATGCTTTTCATTACAGTTATGTATGTATGCCTGTAAAAGAATCAATAAAAGAAAAAATTGAACAAACAGCACGAAAGATGCATGTCGGTGTAATCTTCTATTCAGAAGAGAAAGCTAGAAATTTGGAGATAATTGAAGCCCCAGAAAATAAGATGATTTGGAGTCCGAACCAATCTTTTATCAGAAAATATATTGAAAAGGATTAATTATGGATTATTCGAATGGAGAAGTTAATCATATCCTTCTATTTGGTACTTTTAGAGAAGATCGCTATTTTAATGAGCGATTCAAAGATTCTTACGATTTAATAGGGTTCAATTCGAACATTTTAGCTTGGGCACCACAAGGTGTAGCATCATTTATTTCGCGCTTAAAGAATAAAAAATATTTCATTGACCCGCAGACCCATGCCTTTCAACATTCTGTTAGAACAATACAGAACTTTAAAAAAGATAAATCGGAGTGGGTTCTAAAGAAGTCTATTGAGCAGTTAAAAGATTATTACGGAGGGATAATTGCAGATTATGCTGGCAAAAAACCAATAGTTGCAAAAGATTTTGATAACGAAGACAAAAAGAAACTATGTGAAAATGTGTTAAAGTTTCAATACAATATCATACAAGATTCTATAACTGATGAAGTTAGTGAATTTCTAGATTTCAGTGAAGAAGAGATACATCCTGAATTCGTAATCGCTCCTTATTTATTTATTGATCCTGATGATTATATTAACCAAATAAAAGTTAATAAAGAATTTTATGAAATTTCTAAGAAAATTTTTGATGAGAAGCCAGTATTTTTAGAATTAGTTATTCACCAAGACATAATGATTAAAGATAGATTACTTGATTTTCTTATTGAAAAATACAATAAATTATCAAAGATTGATGGTGTTATTTTGTGGATAGATAATTTTATTGAAAATGATATTCTTACTTACAAATCTGATCTCAATCAATATTTAAAATTACTAAAGGAGTTACAGAAATTAGATTGCCCTGTCATAAATCTTCATGGTTCCTATTTTTCCACGATTCTTTCTGGGCAGGATTTCCAATATTTATCAGGTGTTGGTCATGGCATAGAGTATGGTGAATCTCGTGCGGTTATACCAGTAGGGGGTGGTGTACCTACTGCGAAATTCTATTTTCCTCAATTTCACAAAAGGATAGATTATCATCCAGATGCAGAAAATATTCTAATGGAGAGAGATTGGATAAGAACGAAAAATATTTATCATGATAATGTGTGTAATTGTCTAACATGTAAGGATTTAATAGGGCAAAAAGTGGTTCAAGATTTTCAAAAGTTTGGTGAAAACAAAGTGAGTCCCAAAAACGGAAAAGCATATCCCACCTCAGAAGCTCAAGATTTAAGTCGTCGCCATTATCTTTATAATAAGGTTGAGGAATATACTTTTGTAAAAGACAAGTCGATTGAAGATATTTTGGAACGTTTAAAAGATGCATCAAAAGTAGACAAAAGGATTACTTCTCATTCATTTAAGCATATTGATAATTGGATTTCTGTTTTAGAGTCAGAACTTGCTACATCCTCCCACTCCGAATAATCGACACAAGATGCCAAAGGCAAGCCATAAGGATAACTTGCGCCTGCACCTAATATAAAAACGATTTCAGGATAACTCATAATTGTCCTTTCTTAAAATATACTTATTAAATAATAATATGTTAAACTACTTAGGCAAGGGGGTATTTAATTTTTCAATTCGCAATTTTGTTTTGATTTAGTAAAAACAGCCAAAATCCACCTTGACTATAAACCCCTTCCGACTAAATTATATAGCAAAACTAACCACGGAGATAAGAATGAAACTAAAAGTAGTTATACACGAAGCAGAAGAAGGCGGATATTGGGCTGAAGTGCCTGCTATACCTGGATGTGCTTCACAGGGCGATTCCTTTGAAGAGCTTCTTCAGAATATTTATGAAGCTGTTGAAGGGTGCTTGTCGGTTGAAATCGATGATATAGAGATTACTGAGAAAGACAAAATTATGGAAATTGCTGTCTAATGAAATCTATTAGCGGCAAAGATTTATGTAAGTTACTTGAAAAGGACGATTGGGTTTTAAAGAGAATAAATGGCAGTCATCATATTTATTTCAAAAAGGGTTTTAATGCAAGGATTTCTGTACCTGTTCATGGCAATAAGGATTTGAAATTGGGGTTGTTGAAACATATACTTAAGACAGCTGAAATAGAAATGGATTAAGTGTTTACTTTTTGTTGATATTGTTTATCAACTGAAGTTGCTTTTTCATGAGAGATAGTGATGCGCAGAGCGTGACTCAAAATGTAGATTTGAGCTTACCCTTTTCGTTCCATGGGGAGCATTGAAACATTAGAGTTTTGAAGATTTTGTTAAAACAATTTTATTCAAGATAAATCACGGTGTCTGAGCGGAGCCGAAGCCACAAAACACAAAGAAGCCACACAGAAAACTCACAGCAGCCACAAAGAAAACACAAAGAAGTCTTTTTGCTGCATGACGGGCCGGAATAACTATTGAGATTGTTAATTGATAGGCAATACAAGCAAGCTTCAAGAAAACCTACATCTTCCCACTCCGAATAATCGAAATAAGAAGCCAAAACCCCATGATAGCTGCAATAATAAAGCCAATAATCCCAAGCCTCGGCATCTCCTGCCATAATGGAAAATCGGTTGTCTGCATAACAATCGATGAGCCGACAATCAAAGCGGCAACTACTATTGCAAAAGCGATGCGATTGCTAATTTTTTCGAGAGTTTTATTAAGCGGAGCAAGGCCATCTTCTGAAAATCGCAGTTCCATCTTATTGTCTTTGAATGTGCTTTTTATCTCATTGAAATCATCCGGAATCTTATGAATGAAATCGACTAATTTTTTGAAACTATCCAAAACTTCATTAAAAGTCTTCTCGATTCCCATCTGTTCTTTAACAATGCGCTTGGCATGAGGCTCGATATATTTGATAACTGTGAAATCCGGGTCAAGCTTGCGGCATATGCCTTCCATTGTAACAAGGGCTTTTATCAGGATATAGAAATCTGGCGGAACAACAAGATTATGCTGAGTAAGAAGGTCGAGATTATCACGCATCAATTTACCAAGCTTCAATCTCTTAAGAGGCAAGTCGCGGTACTCATCGATAAGGAGCGAAACCTCATGCTCGAATTTTTCCCGATTATCGAAATCATTGGTTCTGGAGAGTTTGAGCAGGGCTTCGCTAATTTTTTTGGGCTTTCTTTGAATTATTCCCATTATCATGCTGCCAATAAAATCTCGATGGCTGGGCAGTAGATAGCCCATCATACCAAAATCTATAAGAGCAATCCTGGAGCCTTCGAGAACAAAGATATTCCCGGGATGTGGGTCCGCATGATAAAATCCCTGCTCGAAAATCTGCTCGAGCATAAGTCTGGTAATTTCACGCGCTATTTTTGCGCGGTCATAGCCAGATACTCCATCGACTATCTTCGAAACCTTGATGCCTTCGATATATTCAATAACCAGTATCGAAGGCGAACAATATTCATTAAAAACATCAGGCACATATAATTCATCATCATCGCCAAAGTAGCGATTAAAACGCTGGATACTAGCAGCTTCAATGGTAAAATCTATTTCTTGATGGATAGTGGTCTCGAATTCATCGACAATAGCATCAAGGCTTAGGGCTTTATATTCAGATATTTCACTTTCTATAAGTCGTGCCAAATCATGCATAATCTCGAGATCTACTTCGATGATTTTCCGAATACCGGGCCTACGTATCTTCACAACACAATCTCTTCCATCAGCAAATTTTGCTTTATGAACCTGGGCTATCGATGCCGATGCAAATGGTTCGGGTTCAAAATGTGAAAAGACCTCCTCGAATTCTCCATTTAAGTCCCGCACCAGAATTTCTTTCGCCTTTTCAGAATCGAATGGTTTTACTTTGTCCTGAAGCTTTTCCAGCTCATCGAGAAGTTCCCGAGGCAGAAGATCCGGGCGATTGCTCATGATTTGGCCAAATTTTATAAACGTTGGCCCAAGCTCTTCTATAGCCATGCGTATTCTCTCCCAAAATGTATGAACTTCTAATGCTTTGAGCTTGATTTCGGGGATATATTTCTTATCGACGTTGAGTCTTTTTTCGAGATTGAGGCGGACTACCAAATCGCCAAAGCCATGTTTGGCCAAGACACCTATTATTTCTGCATATCGATTTACATGACGGTATGTCCGGGTCAGAGATGACAGCCGTCCGGGCATCTATTTGCCTTCTTCTTCATTGGTTGCTTTTTCAGCTTTTGCCTTGGTTTTTTCTTTGGCGAGCTTAGCTTCTAATAAATCGACTTTTTTCTTTAGCTCATCTAATTCTTCTTTTGTAGTTAAGTCTGTGCTGGATAATGCCTTCTTAACCATATTATCGATTTGGTTTTGAAGCTTGTTTTTCTCTTCCTGAGAGCGATTTTTTAGTTCTTCATAGAGCTTGCGGCCTTCATCTTCGGACAATTCGCGTTCCTTTACGATGTCCTTAGCAATTTTTTCAATTGCATCTACAGTTAACGATGCAAGACCGATTCCTGTATAAA
Source organism: Candidatus Zixiibacteriota bacterium (assembly GCA_046542255.1). Classification (GTDB taxonomy): domain Bacteria; phylum UBP14; class UBA6098; order JBKHBT01; family JBKHBT01; genus JBKHBT01. The sequence continues at coordinate 36,333 of JBKHBT010000017.1, forward strand.
AGGTTTTTTCAAAAAAGTTAGACATTATGTCTCCTTCGTTAATTGTTTAATTACATATTTATAAAATACGAAATTACAGTAGTTTAGTCAAGTTGTATAAATATTAAATTAGTCATTTTACATATTTACAGCACAATACATTCAAAGTTTCATTTTTTTTTTCATTTTCTTCTTGCGTAAAATTAGAAAGCATATATTTTAAGATGAACTTCGGGGTGTGGCGCAGTCCGGCTAGCGCGCTTGCTTTGGGAGCAAGATGTCGGAGGTTCGAATCCTCTCACCCCGATTTTTTCTTTAAGCATAATCCCAAATACATTCTAATTTTCGCGATGATTTTGGGCTTCAATTTAGAACAAGCCCGATATCTCGCCATCATCATTAATATTAATATCCAAAGCCGATGGCCTTTTAGATAAACCGGGCATGAGCATAATATCACCAGTAACTGGCACCAGGAAACCGGCTCCTGAAGAAACTTGAATTTCGCGAACTGTCACTAAAAAGTCTCTCGGCCTTCCCAAGAGCTTGGGATTATCCGATAGCGATTTCTGAGTTTTGGCAATGCAGACAGGCAAGTGCTCAAGGCCGAGTTTTTTGATAATCTTGATATCTTTTTGGGCCTGTTTCTGGCAATCGACTGCTTTGGAGCCATAGATTTCGCTACAGACCTTTTGTACTTTTTCCTCGATGCTTGTATCCAGATCATATAGTGGTTTGTATCTCATGTCTTTATCGGCTTCTTCAGATACCATCTGTGCCAGCTCTTCTGCGCCAAGGCCGCCTTTTGCATGAACATCGGAAACGGCAGCTTTGACACCTTTCGAGAAACAGAAATCCCTAACAATCTTGATTTCTTCATCGGTATCGCTATGGAATTTATTGATAGCTACGACTGCTGGCATATTGAATTTAGCAATATTTTCAAGATGTTTTGCAAGGTTTTCTAAGCCTTTTTCGACTGCTTCCGGATTGGGGCTATCGAGTTCTTTTTTATCCATTCCACCATGCATTTTCAAAGCACGAACAGTTGCTACCAATACAACTACTTTTGGGTCTAAATCGGCTTTTCTGCTGACGATATCGAAGAATTTCTCAGCGCCGAGGTCGAAACCAAAACCAGCTTCTGTTACAACATAGTCTGTCATTTTAAGGCCCATCTTCATCGAAAGGGTTGTGCATGTGCCTTGAGCTATATTGGCAAATGGGCCGCCATGGACAAATGCTGGAGTATGTTCTGTGGTCTGAACAAGATTGGGCTTGAGCGCATGTTTTAATACAGAAGCGACTGCGCCAGAAATTCCGATATCATCCAAATATACTGGTTCTTTATCATAGGTATAGCCGAGTCTGATTTTGCCAAGTCTTTCCTTCAATTGCTGATAATTATCGACAAGGCCAAGAATTGCCATGATTTCGCTGGAAGCAGAGATTGCAAAATGGCTTTCTCTTGGTGTGCCATTTGCTCTTCCTCCTAATCCGATAACAATATTACGAAGAGAGCGGTCATTCATGTCCATAACCCGATTCCAGACAATTCGCCTTGGGTCGAACATAGGCGGAGTATGCCTATGAATATGATTATCCATCACGGCAGTTATTAGGTTATGTGCTGTGGTTACGGCATGAATATCGCCGGTAAAATGCATATTGATATCTTCCATAGGCAAGACCTGAGACATACCGCCGCCAGCGGCACCACCTTTGATACCAAATAGCGGACCAAGAGATGGCTCTCGAAGTGTAACGATTGATTTTTTGCCAATTCGATTAAGCCCCATCGAAAGGCCGATCGAGGTCGTGGTTTTGCCTTCGCCAGCAGGAGTAGGGGTTATCGCAGATACAAGAATTAGCTTGCCATCGGGCTTGTCTTTCATCTTTTCGTATTGCTCGAATTCAACTTTGGCGATATGTTTGCCATAAGGATAAATATTATCCTGCGAAATCCCGATAGTTTCGGCTATTTCGCCAATTGGCTTCAAATCTATGCTTTGCGCAATGTCGATATCTGATCTCATTTTGACTCCTTTTGCCATATTGGTCTTATTCTATTCTATATTATATGAAATAAAACTATGCAAGTCAATGAGAATATTGTTTTATGATATTGTGAAAATTGATACATTGTAGGGGGTTAGAGTATTTATAAAGCTGTAAAAAGTGTTTTAATTTTGTTCAATACTACTTTTTTCTGAACTTATTGGTAAATATCGCCCCAATAAAACAGAACTAATAATTACCAAAGGCAATGAAACTCCAAATCGTATAGCAGTGAATTTTATCCCGATAAAAGATGCTTCGAAAAGAGTCATCGGAATTCTACAAATTGCTGCTGCTCCAAGATAGGTATAGATAAAGGAAGATGCAGCACCTTTGCTATGAAGCGTAAATGCAAGTGGAATCGCAACATATAGCCCGCCAACCGTTGTACTTGCTAATAGGATTGCCCAGATAAGGCTCATCACACTAGTCTCGCTGCCGACATGCCTTTCTACATGTTCGCGTTTGACCCAAATATCAAAAAGGCCGATAAGTATAAATGCAGCGGGAATAATCTTTAACATATCAATAATAAAATCTATTAGATTTTTTCGTATTCCAATTCCTGGCTCAAATTCAACAAAATGTGAAAACAAAAGAAATGCAAAAAATATTGATAAGAATATAATATTTATCAAATGATTTGGTTTTTTGGATGATTTCATATAAAGATCTCACCATAAAATAGGCCTACACTAATAGCAACCAATAATGCTATCAAAAGCCCTACCAGGTTTCTTATTATCGTAATCTTTATTCCAAAATATTCCCTCTCGAGAGGAAAAGTAAGAACACCAACAAGCATCATAGTAGTTGTAAAAGTAGAAAGTACCATATAAGGTACACCTTTCTGAGCCAAAATACCAGCCAGTGGAAAGACAATAAAACCCGGCATAAAAGTTATAGTGCCAATCAAACCACCAACAAGGATCCCCAGCCAAAGATTCTCTGCCCCAAGATACTTGCTTATTCCTTCCTGCGGAAATAAGGTCAGCGCTATGGATACAAGTAATAGCATGATACTAAAAGCCGGAAGGATCCTCTTGAATTTTTTCCAGGATAATTTTAGTCCCTTAAGGGTTTTATCACGATTAAATATAGAAGAAATAATAATAACAACTGCTGTGAAGATGTACAGGTAAAGAAAAGAGTTCATAGTCAAGCCTTATACCCCTGAATTTCATCCTCAGTATATTCTACACCAAGCCCTAAAGCGATCCTATTCACAAAATTGAAATATGATATAATAAGATTGATTTGAAGAATTGCTTCATCATCAATATTAAGTTTTTTGAGCTTTTGAATATCATAATTTTGCATATTTTCTTGGTTAATTGTTAGCTTAATTGCGTATTTTGCTATAGCTTTTTCTCGTTCACGAAAATCCAAAGCATCTAAATAAAAGACAATTTTGCTGTCTGGATTTTTTGATAGTAGCTCCAGGCTGTTTAAAATTTGATCGACATCGTCACGGTATTTTCTGAGAGACTCAGCATGGTGATTTATACAATATGCACATTTATTCATAGATGAAACAATAACAGCAATCAGCTCACATAACTCTCGATTTATTGTAGAATTTTCGAACATGATAGCATTATAGAGCATAAGATGTGCACGCAGAGCCTTCGGATTCAAGCTATGAACTCTAAGAATATTGGCAACCTTGCCACGCGATTTCTCGATATCTCTGTAGATTTTGTCCAAATATCCCTTTGCGTCTTCTGATGAGATTTCATTTATCCATGACATATGTACTCCTTCGATTGCATTTATTGAAAATTATAAGAATTTGGTTAAATATCAAGATATAAATATTAAACTGGGGAGCAATGACTTAAGGTAATTATGCAAGTAAAATATATAAGTAAGATGAATTAAAGTAGCTTAAGAGATTTAATTAATTGATCTAATCTCCCAAATGTTTTTGTCCAGATCGATTTCATAACCATCGCCTTTACGAAGGGATATTTCGCCTTTGGAATTTATTACTCTGTGCCATGGGAGATTGTGCTTTTGACTCTGGCTGTTTAATGTTCATGAAACAAGCCTGGGGTTGTCTCTGGTTTTTCTTGCTAATATTGTGACTGCTCCATAGGTAAGGATTTTATTTTCCGCGTTGTTTTTGATGATATAGATGATTTTCTCGGAGAGAGTAGTTTGCTCTTTCATTTTATAGTTCTAAATACCTGGCATAGAATTTACTAAGCTGTAAATCTTCTGGTTTGAAGTCGATGCGTTTATACCCTTTGTTTTTATACAATTCTGAGAATCTTCGGCAGGCTTCTTCGGCATCGATATTCAGAAAGTCTCCTACTGATTTTATATCGCTTTCATAGATTATTTTTGCAAATACAGCTCCAACGCCATAGATACGACTAAGATCGCAAAGTGCATATAGTTGATTAAGTTTTGTAATCGATATATTTTTCTTATTGGCAAAATGATTTCGCTGATTTTGGCTTTGGAGGTCTTCGAACACATGCAGGGAGCTTGTAAAGCCTTCCAGTTCCAGTTCAAATAGGAATTCTTCATCGAATCCGGGAAAATCTTCCAGCCTGATAGGTTTTGGGACAAATGATGATATTTCCCGTTTTAAGATTCGGAGATATTTGATGTCAATCGAAGATTTTTCTGATAAATTAGCTAATTTCTTTTTGGTCTTGAGAAAATCGTATAATCTAGCTAGATCGCCAATACCAAGTTTTTCGATCTGAGAAAAATTTTTATCTATATTTTCTAACAGTATTTTTCGGCTTGGGATTAGACTCCGGCTTTTTAGGCTATCTTTGAATTCTCTGGTGCTAATCTTTCTTAAGTCGGTTTTATACTTCAATTTGAGCCTTTCTGGCAACTTATTGATACTCTTTTCTTTCAAATTAGAAACAGAGTTAAAATATATCGAATCATCAGATAATTACAAACAAAAAAAGGGCACTCAAAAGAGTGCCCTTAAAGAAACAGCTAAAAAGGTTAGTGTCTATTAGTTGCTGCTAATTATAAACCAACTGGAGCCATGAGCAATAATGCGGATGGATTCCCACTGTGATAGAGTATGAGTGGCATTGCCATCAATAGTTTCTGTTCCATTGCCATCGATTGTCAGGTTATTGGTATCGATATTCTTGATTGTGTAAACACGTCCTTCACAGCCGGCAGCAGATGGCAGATTAATTGTAATTGTGCCATCATCGACAATTACGACATTATGTGTTTCATCGAGTGTTGTCGTTGCGCTTATAGTTGTAACGGCTTTACCTTCCGAGCCAGCATTTTCGAAAGTAGATAGCGGAGCCGTAGTATTGATTCCAACTCTGGAATTTGTTTCATCGACATGTACCAGGCTTGTATTAACCCAGGCAGTGCCATTCCATCTCAGAATGTCGCCATCGCTGGCTCCGGATATTGTGACATCATTGAGACCATCAATTCCGAAATTGGCAGCATTTGCAGTACTAGCAGTAAATGCCTGGTTTGCAAAGTATGAGAAATCAGCTAAGTTGGCATGGTCGGAAGAATCAGCGTATGATGCAGTATCGGCATACAGAGCGCTATCCACATGTAATGCTGAATCAGCCCAAATTACAAAGTCGGCTGTGTCTGCATAGACTGCTGAATCAGCATTAAGAACATATCCTGCTGTATCTGCATAAACTGTAGAATCAGCATTAACAGCAGCAGCTGCATTTAGCGCATATTGTGCTGTATCAGCATCGACTGCATGGCCAGCTTCATCTGCATAATCCGCAGTATCTGCATGGTAAGCATCGATTGCTATACTTGCAGAATCGGCATAAATAGCATACTGTGCTGTATCTGCATCGACAGCATGTCCTGCTTCGATTGCATAATCGGCAGTGTCGGCATATGTCGAAGAATCTGCAAAGCCTGAACTGCTGCTATTTATAACATAAAGAGCAGTGTCGGCATAAACAGCACTATCAGCATATGTCGCATTTACTGCATTAGTTGCATCAGTCGCATTTGTTGCAGAATTTGCTGAGTTTGCTAAGGTTGCAAAGTTTGAAGTATTTGCATGATCGGCATCATCAGCATAAAGAGCTGTATCCGAATACATCGCAGCTCCAGCACTGTAGGAATAATTTGCCGAATCTGCGCGAATAACATATCCAGCGGTATCAGCATAAATCGCAGAATCGGCATTTATTGCTGTAGCGGCATCCATGGCATACTGTGCAGTATCTGAGTTGATTGCATATATTGCAGAATCGGCCCACTGAGCATCATAAGCATACATAGCAGTATCTGAATAGATAGCATTTTCCGCATCGATGGCAAATAGGGCAGTGTCGGCATAGATTGCAGAATCTGCATTTACGGAAGTAGCTGAATTGAGTACATAGCTTGCAGTATCAGCATAAACCGCGCTATCAGAATATATGGCATTTGTTGCATTTAGCGCATTAGTAGCATTTGTCGCAGAATTAGCAGAATTAGCAAGTGTTGCGAAGTCTGCCGTATTAGCATGATCTGCATCGTCTGCATAAAGAGCTGTATCGGAATACATTGCAGCTCCAGCGCTGTCGGCATAATTTGCAGAATCGGCGCGAATAACATATCCAGCAGTATCTGCATAGATAGCGCTATCTGCATTTACTGATGTCAAGGCATTTAAAGCATACTGTGCAGTATCGGAGTTGATCGCATATATTGCAGAATCAGCCCACTGTGCATTATAGGCGTACATAGCCGTATCTGAATAGATAGCATTTTCCGCATCGATGGCGAATAGGGCAGTGTCGGCATAGATTGCAGAATCAGCATTTACGGAAGTAGCTGAATTGAGTACATAGCCTGCAGTATCAGCATAAACCGCGCTATCAGCATATATGGCATTTGTTGCATTGGTAGCATTAGTTGCGTTAGTCGCATTGGTAGCATTAGTTGCCAGAGTAGCAAAATTGGCTGTTGATGCCTGATCTGCATTTTCTGCATAATCAGCCGTATCGGCATAATAGGCATCAACGGCGATTCTCGCAGAATCAGAGTAAACAGCATATTGTGCAGTATCAGAATCTACAGTGCTTCCGGCTACGATGGCATAATCTGCTGTATCTGAAGTAATTGAATGATAAGCTTCAACAGCGATTCTTGCCGAATCAGCGTAAACAGCATATTGCGCCGTATCTGCATCTACAACAGCCCCAGCCACATCGGCATAATCCGCAGTATCGGCAT
>JBKHBT010000018.1:0-43545 GCA_046542255.1 Candidatus Zixiibacteriota bacterium
CCGCATTGTCATACTTTTCAGGCTAAAACATCAGTAAACCTTTTTGGGTATATATTAAGTATTATATATGTTATATATATGGCTTTAAAAGAGAAAGTTTTTACACAAGTTTGTAGAAATAATCGAGGTTTATATGCAAATTTAAGTAAAACTTTGTCATTTATTACGTTTTTATTTGCGGATAATGCGGCATATGGCTCTTAAATTTATTCCTGATGTATAGATTCATAACCCTATCGATATTTTCTCTCGAGAATCCCATCGCCTCGACATTTTCTGGTGAATGCCCAAGATCGACAATATTATGAAGTATATTATCAGCCTGCTCATAGGAAAGGCCCAGCTCATCTTCATCGGTCTGGTCTTCCCAGAGATCGGCTGTGGGCGGCTTTTGGATTACTTTTTCGGGAACACCAAGATATTCTGCAAATTCAAATTCCTGCGTTTTGAAAATATCGCCGATAGGCGCGAATGCTCCGGCCATATCGCCCCAGAGCGTTGTATAGCCGAGATAGGATTCGCTTTTATTACTCGTGGCAACAACGAGGGCATTAAGTTCGGATGCGAAATCATAGAGCACAATCATTCTCATTCTGGCACAGACATTGCCGAGGCGGAGTTTATCCGGGCTGCTTCTTTTTCTCATTAGGGCATCGACTGCCGGTGTTATATCGTAAACATCCAGCTCGATTCCGAGTGCATCTGCGACAAGCTGGGCATCTTCGCGGCTTTCCGGCGATGAAATTTTATATGGCAGATTGAAAAGATATACATTCTCCTTGCCAACTGCCTTTGAAGCCAAATAGGCACAGGTCGCCGAATCCAAACCACCGGAAAGCCCGACCACCAGCTTGGAAAAGCCAGAGTCATTTATATAATTTCGAATAAACTTTATTATCGTATTCTTAGTCTTTGCCGGGTCAAAAGATTTCATCGGCAAACCTCCTATTTCATCAGCACAAACTTGCCTTTCTTATGTTTATTATCAATTTGTAAACGATACAAATATATGCCGCTTTCGAGATTTTCGCAATTCACAATTTCATTAGAATTCTCGATAGTCTTTTGCAAAGCCAACTTACCATCTATATCGTAAAGCTCTATTTGGGCATAATCTTTTATTTCGGAATCGATGCTTATTGCAAAAGATGCATTCGCAGGATTGGGATAAGGGCCTACAATTTTTAATTTATTTGGAAATGGTTTTTGCTCATGGACAGCTTCCATCATCATTCGAACTATAATTCCCCATGTTTCGCTATCGGGCAAAACTTCTGTGCTGATTGTGGTATCTGTGAAATCATCATGAGAAAATGTCAATTCCACCTCGCCAGCATCTGCATGAACAACAAATCTTCCATCCTGCCAGGAAGTAGCTTCATCGGCTCCCGAAGAAATAGAAACACCGCTATAATCATCGCGATCTTCCAGAATCACCTGGCCAAATATCTTGCCACTGCCCCAATCCGGTTCTCGGACATATTCAATGCCATTTAGGATAAATTTCTTTGCATCGTCTTCATCATCGAAGCCGGTGATGTAGTCGAAGGCATAGATGAGTATGGTTTTGAATCCGTCGTTTTCGGCATCATCAAATTTGATAACGACACCGGAGCCTTCTCGAACATCAGATTCATAGAGCAGCTCGGCATCATCCATAGGAGTCAGGACATCATACATATAATAGTCCCACATTCCGGCAGATGCGAAGGCCATTTCTTCTTCGAGATAGGCAGGATCGACAAGCGGTGATTTAGTGAAATCAGCACCACTGACAGCAGTAACTCCGCGAGGATTATCGGTTTCCCAACCGCTGCAATGGAAAAGCTTATGCGAAAGCGTCATATCGGAAAGGTCGGTTACCTGATAGCCGATTTCGCCGCCTTCTATGATAATATTTCCGCCCAGTTTATGGTATTCGAGCAATATCTGAAGCTCATCGACATCCAGAGGAGATTCCGCTTCGCCGCTGGAATAGATCACAATTTCATAATCGAATAACATATCCAAATCGAAATCTGAAACAACCGATGGAATGTAACCATAGTAATCGAGAATATCACCGCTCATTCTGGTTGCGCCAGAGCCGCCATCACTATTGTCGATAATCAGAACCGGTGGATTGGCAGGTTCAATTATTGGATCATATGTGATGTCGGTGGATGAGATAGTAAGCTCGCCTACATGGCGCGTATATCCACGTGAAGATGCTACGATTTTGTAGTCATGAAAAGGTACTTCAATAAAAGAGTAATCGCCATCGGCATCTGTTAATGTTTCGTCCATGATTTCAAATGATTCCTGGTCGATTAGAGTAACCCGGCCCACTTTACTAATTCCAATATTGCCAGACACCATGGCGGTAGCACCACGCTCTAATTCAATATTGATTGAAGCATCCGGTGGCATTGGACTAGTTATTGTATTTGGCATAAATCCAAATGCATTTGCCTGTATTATGTAGAATTTGCAATCGATTAATCCATCGCCGATATAGCTTCCGTCCGAATTGGTTGCGCCGGAAATGACGGGATCGTCCGAAAGCGTATCTGCATCGACTTCGAAAATCTCAACTAATGCGCCTTCAATTGGGCCGCCACCTTCTTCGCTGACCGTAACAGAAGGATATGTCATCGGCCGGCAGACATTGATTATATCATGATGAATCGGATATCCTTCTTTTAGGAATGCTACATCGATGTCATTTTGTACTTCTGGCACCGGGTTGGTAGTAATCGATGATTCATCGGTTTCGAGTGTCATACTAAATCCGCCTGGTTGGTCGAGAATAACCGTGAAATCGCCAGGAGTCGCCGAAAGCTCGACATTTGACTCCAAACCGATTGCAATCGAATCTATCAAGCTAATTGCTGGTGTCGATGCAAATATCGATGTCTCCCAGTCAGCGGATCCAAATACTGTGAGATTTTTGCGTCCAAGTGGTATGCCTTCAATATCTGTGGCGGTTATTTCCAGAATCTGGATATATGGAGATGTGATTGAAGCGGCCGCTATTCCTTCTGAATCGGTCATCAGTGTCCCGGCAACTGAATAGCCTGAAATAATGACTTCGGCACCTTCGACAGGTTCCGAGTCTGATTCGATGAATATGGTAATTTCGCTTTCGATACCGACAGGTATGCTATCCGGCTCGACAGCTATTTCTGCCGGCGGCGCGGTCGGGATATCGACAATAAATGGCTTCCAAAAATTTGGCCTGTGAGCGATGAGTGTAACTGTATCGGGGAATTCAAATATTGGCGAAATCGGCACAGTTGCCATCCCAGCCTCTGTGACATCGGCGCCATATAGGCTATCCCCGACCGATAAAGACACCCATGCTCCGGATACCGATGGGAAAAATGTATATTCCGAAAGGCCGGATGTAATGAAATCATAGCCGATTAGTTCGACATCTATCGTATCTGGTTCGCCGAAGTAGAAAGTCATAGCGGGATCGCCAAAGCTATGATATATCTCGAAATAGTATTCTGCGCTTTCATCGTCCCATAGATAGACTTCGAGGTTGCCTTTGTACATAAAAGATGCAAGATATGCGAAATCCTCTTCGAAAATGCCATCATAAAGCCGTCTTTCCCAGATATCGTCTTCATCCCAATATGTATTATTTGAAGCTCCGATATATGAAGATGCGGCATGTTCGTCATTTGTCATGGCCTCTGCGAAACACTCTTCATCGAATTTGCCGGTTACACAGCAATTGCCAATTACGAGCGGATATGTTTCATTTTCGAGGGCAGTGATGTCTTCGAAAGTAAATTCTGGATTTGCAAAAGAAGTTACCGAGCCATGTCCGGAATAGTTAAATAGAAAAACACCATTCTCTATCATATCAGTTAATTCGGTAGTACCAGCGCCATAGATAGCATAAACGGAGTCCGGCTCGAAATCGGGTGCGTGTAAATACGAATCGATTGCATATCGATGGGTTCCCATAGCGACTTCGTATCGGCCATCATCGCCACAGGCGCCGAATCCGATTCTAAGAAATGCTGCTTCATCTGCAAAATTATTTTCGTAGTGAACCATGGATTTATTCAGCAGCCTTGTGAGTTCAAAAGGCATCGATACCGACATCCTGCCATACATTATGTCCTGGAAATAGTCATCTCCATCGAGCGTGAAATGGTAAAGGTCGGATGGATGGCCGCTGCTCCAGGGGCTGGAGCCTTCCACATCGTACGGAGCAACGACATCATAATCGCCGACAAATAGCACAAAACTCGGCGCTACATCCCAGCTTTCATAGGCATCTTCGATATATGCAGTGATATCTTCTGGCGTGGTACCGGTTTCTGCTGTTGTTGCAATTTGGACATCATATCCCCATCGCGAGAGTGCGCCTCGAAAATCATCGAGATATGTCGTGAATGAAGAATGCGTGATAATAAGATACACTGCCGGCGGAGTAACAATCGGCTCGATTTCTGTAGGCTCTAGAATCATATTGAAAATGCCATTTTCAAAAGCCTTTGATGCCAATCGTGGCTCCAGCTGTTCGATCGGCTGCGAAAACTCGATATATATATCTATTGCATCGACAAATTTTAACTGATTATTAGCCGGATTGTATTGGACAGGATTTATCGTAAGCACAGCGATCTTTTTGCCGCGTATTCGGCCTGCTTTTTCGACCGATACTAAGTTATCTGGATAGTCGCTATTTTGGTGATAGAAATTCTCATCGATTACAAAAGCCGGCTGTGGAAGGTCTTTTCGCCATGATGGTTGATGTGGCATAATTCCGCTTGAATAGCCTTTTTTATTAAGATCGATCGTTGTTCTATCACCTGTGGAATATCTAATTTCTATTTCGCCATCTTCGGGGATACGGATAAATCTTTTGTATGATGGGACTTGCGGAAGCCCGGTTTCATTTGTGATAGAATTGGAGAAGCCTTTCTGGCGGTTCAAAATGGGATTACAGAAGTCATTCTGGTAATTATTATCATTAAGTTCTATTTGAATATCATCGATTGATATCGAGTACCCATTTGGGTTTGCAATATACTGTGTAGAAGCGGATAGACATGCGACAGCGATCAGTGCAATAATTGTGATCTTTTTCATTATTCCTCCATCAGGCGTGAATTTTGGCATTTATTGTCATTTTTGGAATCGAAGTTTCTGAAATAGAATCTTGCTTCGATTCATTTACTACAATATAAGTATTATCGGCGATAAACATAAAGCAAAAAAAATTTCTTTTGTTTAATTTTTATATTGACAGGATGGGTGATTTGCATTTATATATGGAATTGTTGTTTGAAAACGATGAAGCAGACCGCTTATCTGTCGATAATTTATCAGATGGGGGATTAGCTCAGTTGGGAGAGCATTAGCTTTGCAAGCTAGGGGTCACCGGTTCGAGTCCGGTATCCTCCATATTATTTCCATATTTCTGGCGATAATATGGAGGAGTTTCTTGACAAGCAATCTCAAATTGATATTTTAGATACGATGAATGGACCAGTAGCTCAGTCGGTTAGAGCGCATGCCTGATAAGCATGAGGTCGGAAGTTCGACTCTTCCCTGGTCCATATAGTATTAATATATCGACAGCTTTACCTAATATCATCATCCCAATTAGCGTGTATAAATGGAATTTCCGCAGGAAACTCCTTAGCTCTTTCGGATTATTCAGTAATTCGAAACAATCTTTCGATTTGTACAACAATTCAACCACATCAAAAAACGCCTACTGACAAATTCCCGTCAATTCCTCTGACAAGGATTCGTCATCTGTCATGATTTTGTCAGTTGTGGTATATTTGTCTGTTTTCTATGTGCCCGATTTATAGTAAGTTATACGAAATAAGCCGCCTTTTGCGATCTCTGGCACGGCCGGTGCATTATACAGAAGCGAGAGCTAAAGCCCACTCAAAAGGAGGTCACAATGAGAACAAGGGCAACACTAATAGGTTTGGCGTTAGTATTTACGCTTTCCTTAATGGTTTTTGGCGGAGAATTACAGCCGCTTTCGCATATCCTCTACGGTCCATCAGAGGATGTTGCAACTTATGATTCATACATCGTAGCTGCATCAGGTAGCTATCTTGTATTTCTTAATGAAGACATGGACGTCATCACAGACCTGGATTTAGGGTCTAAAATCAAAAGAATGGCCGTCGATGGCCACTGGTGCTACGCAGCAGTCGAGAATGGCAAATTAAAGGCAGTTAATCTGACAACCCTTCCAAATCCTTATGTTTCTTCATCTGTTTTTGCAGCTGAAGACGTACAGGATATGAAAATTGGCTCGGGAATGCTTTATCTGGCAGCCGAAGAAGGTATCTATCCCGTAGATATAACAGGCACTCCTATTTTGACAGTTGGCGAAGCCGTTGGCTTAGAAGGTGAATCCTATAAATCGGTCGAATCCTATGGTTCCTTTATTATAGCGGGAAGACGGCGAAGCGATTGCGATATTTTCTCTTTAGACGGAGAACACATATCCACAATAGAAACTTCTGGCCGCCCGGTCGATATGGAAACAGACGGCAGCAAACTTTATGTACTGGATAATTGGAGCCGGCTGGACAGATTTGATATAAGTGATCCATATTCACCCGAATTGGAATCTGAAATCATGATTGCAAGCCCGGCAAATCGCCTTCATATCGATGGTGAAGAGCTTTATATTTCAACCGCAACAGGTAGAGTTACCGCATTCGATATATCCAGAGAAGACACCGCTCCTCGTGAAATGGGGCATTATTCAGGCAGCGAAATCTTCTATGGCATGTCTTTCAAAGAAGGTTTCCTATACACAGCAGCATTTTTCGGCGGCGTCTATAAACTCGATGCTCGCTCGCCGTATGATATTAATGACGAAGCAGTTTTCGATCAAGCCGGTTATGCATTGCAGACAGTTATAAATGGCGACTATGCTTATATTGCACATGGCCCAGGCGGATTCGTCATAGTTGACATCACAGATCGTTCTAACCCTGAGATCGTCTCAAGAATCAAGCATGGCTATGTCAGCGATTTGAAACTCTTCGATGACTATCTTTATGTACTCGATGAGACTGGATCAATCTTTGTATACAATATCTCTGGGGGAATGCCAAGCATCACAATAGAACTACCACTAAGCTCATCGAGGCTCTGTGGACTCGAAGTTCAGCATGGACTCGATGGACACGATTATCTTTACACAATGGAATTCAATCGTAGAGTCATCACTATGAATATTGACGATCCCGCTCTTCCACGATTTATCTGGGATACAGACATTCATTATACACCAGGATTTGATCTCGACCAGGTTTGGAATTTCCTCGCAGTTACAACTTCCGATGGTTTCCAGCTCTATGACAATCTCTTCTTCCCCGATGAACCACGCTGGTACAATCACTTTACAGTCGATGGTATGATTAATGATATTGCAGCAGTAGAATCCACCTGTGTTATTGCTACTGATGATAATGGCGCATTCTTGCTCACACTCGGTCATCGTGTTCCACTTGCAAGCACACCAATTCCTATCGATGATTTTACACAAGTCAAGGGTGTTGGAGCCTGGGATCATTTCGCAGTGCTCGCAGCATCCAACAATGGAATCGCAATATACGACATGGAATACCTGAATATTCCGCTTCGTATCGACAATGTTGAAATGGCTGGTACATATGAAGTCGATCTCGATGAAGAATCGGGACTTATGGCAGCATCGCGCGGCTATAATGGAGTAAACTTCATAGATGCCAGCACAATCTTCAAAACCTGTATCCACTTTCAACGAGGCTGGAACACCGTATCTTTGCCAATCGACCCCGATGATGCTACACTTGGTTCTGGTATTCCTTCTACAACGGTTGGGGCATTCACCTATGATCCTGTGAGCAGAACCTACTCTGGCCCTATTACTGAAATGGAACCTGGCAATGGTTACTTCTTCTTCTCCGAAAGAGATACGGTTGTTTTCTTAGAGGGCGCGGAAATCGATCCTGTTACAGTGGATCTAGTCCCCGGCTGGAATCTCATTGGTACCGGTTCCAAGCGTGTTAGCGCATCTTCTCTTGTTGGCCGAAGTTCTGTACTTGCTCAATTCTACCAATACGATGCTGACGAATGTGCCTATATTCACGAAGAGCACGCTCTTGAACCCAACCAGGCCTACTGGGTACTCGCATTGGATTATCTGACACTTAATCTGACTAATGGCAGCATTAGCCTTGGCAAAGTTTCCACCAGTACACCATATTCACGCTCGGATTTCCCGCCCTATCCGCCTTCTGTCCCTGGAGACAATAATGATAATGATATTAACGAAGAAACTGCTTCGATTATAGAAATTTCCGGCAATCCCAACCCGTTTAACGCGGCAACAGCAGTCCGCATAAACTTGCCCAATGACAGCAATGTTAAAGCATCTGTCTATGACCTTTCTGGACGTATTGTTGAAACGATTATTGACAATCACATTGCAGCAGGAGTACATACTATTACATGGACACCTGACAACTCAAGTGCAAGCGGAGTTTACATGTTCAGAGTAGAAACCGACTATGGTGCAGCAACTCAAAAGCTGTTACTGGCTCGATAACTCTCATTGGCGCTCCTTGATGCCCGTACCTTTGGTACGGGCATTTTTTTTATATATGGACAGAATGATTTTTGATATTATTTTTAGATTCTGTTATGTTTGAATCAAGAAAGGCTACATGACACAGAAAACGAGAATAAAAAAGCTGTTTACACCTATCGATTTTGTATTTATCGGCTGGTTCATTTTGGCATTCATACTGATTGCAATCGCCCCCAATCCAGTCGAATATAATTATCTGTTATTATTGTATCATATTCTGATAATCGCCTGCATGATTTCATTTTTCCTATATTGCCGAAATAGGCTCAAATATTCGAGACTACTATTGCTCTTTAGATTTGCATATCCACCATTTTTCTTTACCCTGCAATTCGAAGAGATTTATTTGACTAATCGAATTTTCTTCAAAGACCTTCTCGACCCCTGGTTTATTTCTCTGGAAGAGAAAATATTTGGATTACAACCCTCTATGGTGCTGTGGCATAAGATGCCCTGGGACTGGTTTTCTGAATTTATGCATTTTGCATATTTTATGTTCTATCCACTATTTGCATTTGTAGTAATCGAGCCTTTTATAAAAAAACGCTATAGCCTATTTGCAAAGATTGTCTTTATAATCACATTTTCATTCAGCCTATGCTATACAATCTATATGATTTTGCCGGTTGCAGGCCCGAGAATTGCCATACCGGAATCTAATAATATTCCTCACAATGGTTTTATATTTGCCGCTATAATGCGCTATATATATTCAAAAGCAGCTATTGTTGGCGCTGCCTTCCCCAGTTCGCATTGCGCTATGGCTGTTGTTAATATGCTCATCGTGCATAAATATATAAAATGGGCTAAAGTTCTAATTACTATAATAACCATCGCACTTATTTTTTCGACATTCTACCTTAGATACCATTATGTCATAGATTCAATCGCAGGCGTTATTTTCGGCGTATTTTGTTTCTATTTCTCCGAATGGCTACTTAGGAAACTCAGAAAAAAGAATTTCCTATGGATTACAGATATAATTTAATAATCTTTCTTTTTTGAATAAAGTGTTTCACATTCTCACCGATTTATATTATTTTGTGAGATTGTTAGCCCCTGTTTATTGGTAAACTATTGATACATTTATAAGGAGGCGTCCTATGGTGAGGCTCTCGAAATATCTATCCGAAGATTTAATCACAGATATAGATGCTGATTCTAAATTCAGCGCTATCGAAGAAATGATATCGCTTATTTCAAGTTCAGAGCATATTTCAGATATAGATGAATTTGCCCAGGCAATAAAAGACAGAGAGAATATACTTTCAACCGGAATAGGCCTATCGGTTGCTGTTCCTCATGCCAAGGGTGACCATGTTAATGATTTCGTTGTCGCTCTGGGGCGTAGCTTCGAGGGAATCGATTATGATTCCATAGACGGCAAGCCGGTCAATTTGATTTTCATGATTGCAGGGCCCGCTCAAAAGCAAAAGATATATCTTAAGATACTTGCCAAAATATCCCTTATCGCAAGAAATGAAGAGCTGAAAAAAGAGATCATATCAGCAAAAAGCAAAGAAGAGATTTTCAAAGTATTAAGCAAATTTTAGTAAATTGTTAGATCATGTAGTCCTCATCGGGCTGATATTATTCCTTGGATTCTGGGCAGCCCGCGGTGCAAAACTAATCAAATTTCCTATGGTAGTCGGCTATGTAATTACCGGGCTTATCCTTGGCGAATCATTCACCAAATTACTCGGTGGGCATATCTCTCCTGGACTCGATATAATAACCCTCATCGCCCTTTCGCTCATTGGATTTGGTATTGGTTCTCAGCTTGAATTTCGAAAACTAAAGAAATTGGGCAAGAGCATAGTATGGATCACTTTCTTTCAAGCATTGGGCGCATTTTTGCTTGTCTTTTTAGGTTCATTTCTTGTAACCCGTAGCGTTGGCATATCCCTCATATTCGGCGCCTTATCGACTGCGACTGCGCCTGCCGCAACAAGCGAAGTGCTTCGAGAATACAAGGCCAAAGGCATCCTAACAACAACTTTGTATGCTGTTGTTGGGTTAGATGATGCGTTCAGCCTTATGTTTTTTGCTTTGATTATGCCACTGGCGACCAGTTCATTATGCCAGGAGCCAGGCGGATTCTGTATCTCAACGGCATTAACGCCTTTTCTTGAAATAGGCGGCTCATTGTTAATAGGCATTATCGGTGGATATCTAATGATTTTTATACATAAATTCGCCAAAGCAGTAGAAGAAATCATGATTGTGTCAATCGGCATAATTCTGACATTCTCGGGTTTATCCAATCATTTCCATTTCTCTTTGATACTTACTGCTATGACGATTGGTGTGGTTGCTGTGAATTTCTCGAGAATGAAAACCCGCTCGATACAAAATGCCATGAAAGGTTTCGCACCACCGATTTATGTGATATTCTTTGTTAGTGCCGGCGCAAAATTGGATATAGCGATGTTGCCTTCGATTAGTATTTTGGGTATTGTTTATATTATAACGAGGGCATTTGGTAAATACATAGGTAGCTATTTCGGAGCTTCAGTTACAAATTCCAATTCAAATGTCAAAAAATATCTTGGTTTCGGATTATTAGACCAGGCTGGTGTTGCAATTGGACTGGCTATCGCAATCAATCATAGACTGAGTATAGCCGGCGGACAAGCGGCTATTGTGGGACAAAAGATCGTTAATATTATAACCGCTGCTGTTTTCATAACCATGATTCTTGCGCCTATCGGGATTAAATATGCTATTATCAAAAGCGGTGAAGCAAAAAATCTATAATTAAAGATATTATTCGGAGTATGAAATGTATTATATGATCATTCATTTGATTCAAGATTCCAGATTGACCGAGGTTCTTATGGCTTTGACAGAAGTCGATGCCATTTCGGTACAGATTTTGGATTCTACGAGCGCGTCTAAAATGTTTGCTTTCGATGTGCCCATTTTCGCGGGGTTTCAGGAAATGTTCGGTAATTCGGAAGAGCAATCCAAAATAATCCTATCATTTGTGCCCAATGCCGATTCGGTCGATGAATTCATCGAAACGCTTAAAATAGCTAGTATCGATTTCATCGAGGATGGGGTAGGCGATATCTTTCTTTTAAAGCTCGAGAAGGCATTGATAATAGACAGCTAAATTGGCCATGCCAGATACCATATATAAGAATTAACATAATCAATCATTTGAAATCCCAGACTGTACCGGCCTGGCATGAATAACGAAATGTCGGGCTGCTAGCGAGCCGCACCGACCATATCTAACCTGAAGTTCCACGCCCAAATTCCCTATAACATCAAATAAAATATAGTGTTACATCGAATTTGCGATGCAAAAAGTAGTCATGTAATGGGGAAACAATATTCTCGGGAACAATATTTTAGTATTTATATCAGTAGAAATGTGAATACAGACAATGCGCTGTTCCGCATTGTCATAGTTTTCAGGCTAAACCATCAGAAAAGCCTTTTGGGTATATATATTTAAGTATTATATATATGTTATATTTATGGCTATAAAAGAGAAAAAGCCATTGGAGCTAATTAAAAAAAAATTTGACAGTAAACTCAAAAACGAAATTCACCCCAACGCCAAGAGCCGTATGGGGTTGCTTTGTTTAAGGGTGAAGAACTTCAGTTTAATCTAGTCTAGCTTTTCGATAAGCTTGCCTGTTTCCAGGTCGATTTTCAGGCGATTGCTTTTTTTTATGGCTATAAAGGAGCCATCTTCTTCGGAATAGCAGCATACTTTATCATAGGTTTTGCCATCAGGCAGTCTTTTGCCGCTTCCAATGATTCCCCAGAAGGCATCGTTGCCATTTTTTGCAGGGAATATCAGGCCATAATCGGTCTCAAAAAGGCCCTCGCCAACAAAATCATATAAATCGGATACAGGCTTGCCATCGCGTAGGGTATAGTATGCCCATTTTTCATTGTTTTTGGCACGATAATAGTATTTACCGTCGATATTTTCGAGAGGAAAGATATCATCGAATCCCTTGCTCAGCCTGCTATTGTCTTTTAGCTTATGCCAGGCGATTTTTTCTTGTTGGCTATCTTCGTAAAGGCCTATAAAATAGAATTCATCATCTATTACCATGGTATCGAGAATGTCTATGAAGGTTTTTTTCATCGTGCTGTCAGGCCCGATATTCGACCATCCCATCAAGCTGTCTTCTTCATATCGTATAATCCAATGATCGCCAAGCGGCATAATCAGGATGATATTATCGTATCCACGGCCTTTAAGTTCATTTTGATGATTATCCAAAATCCATTGCCTATCATCGACTTTTACTATATTTGCCCATCTATCGCCAAAGACTTTACCATATTGTATCTGTTGGTATCGTCCGGGCAGTTTCTCGCCAGTATCGAAATCGACACGAAGCCATTGGCTATCTAAAACTGCCGGGAAATAGACCATATCGGGCAATGTGTCCAATCGTCCGATTTTGTTGAATTCCCCGCCGATATTTCTTTCTGTGAGAAGGTTTATCCATCTCCATTTATCATCTTTAACAACTGCCACATATAAAGAGCCGGCATATTCGAATGGCTCGCCTGTCTGGTCGTATTTGCTGGAAATTTCTTTGCCATGAGGTAGCTCGACGAAATAGATAAGGCTATCTTTTATCACTCTGCCTATTGCTTTTTCATCATATCTAAAGACATCTCCGATATTGTCATATTTTGGGCCAATAGGCTTGCCCGTTTCCAGGCTAACATAGAATACCTTATTGCCTTCGGAAGTTCGAAATACATATTTCCCACCATATTCTACCGGATTGCTGACATTATTATACATTTGGCCAATAATTTCACCAGTTTTGGCATCGACATAACATGATTGGCCATCCTTCCTGCCCCGAAACAAATATTGGCTGCCTAACTGGATGATATCGCTTATATTATCCCATCGGCCCAGCTCTTCCACCGGGCTGCCATCTTTCTTATAGACAAAATATGTCTGATAGATCGAAGGTTTAATATCATCGATGTCGATTTCTGAGAAGAGTGAAGCAATTAATATGATTAAAAAAATAAATTTTTTCATTTTTACATCCTTTTTTCTTTTTTCAATTAAGCTTAGGTATATAAATTAATTGCTTTATGCAAGATAAAAATTATATTCTATATAGAAATTTGTGTTAAATGCATCGATCGATATTCGATAATTTAAAATTGGATTAATATGGAAGATAAAAATAAAAAGACCTATAAGTACAGTACAAACGAGATTCGCGATATTTTAGATAGCTATCGCCAGCCCAGCCTTATCGTTCGAAACCGCAAGAATTTTGGCATGGTTATTCCCCTTACCGAAGAAGAGACAATAATCGGCCGTGATGAGGATGATGTTATCACAATCGGTGACCGTTTGGATGGTGTAAGCCGTAAACATGCCAAATTCATACTACAGGACAATAAAGTCGAAATAGTCGATATGGATAGCCATAATGGTGTATATGTTAATTCGCGAAAAATCAAATCGATGGAACTCGAAGGTGCAGAAACCATTATTCTGGGCCGGGTTATTCTCCAATTCCAATATCTAAACCAAAATGAAATCGAATCCTATCGCTCATTTTCGGTCGATCCTTTAACTGGGGCATTCAATAAGCAATACTATATGAATCATGTAGAAGATATTTTCGAAAAATGCGAGAAAGAAAAAAAGCCGCTCTCGTTAATAATAATCGATGTCGATAATCTCAAAAATATCAATGATACCTATGGCCATATCGCCGGTGACTATGCTCTTGCAACCTTTGGCGCCATCGTGCGAAGCTATTTTAAATCTGATAATTATTTTTACCGTTTTGGCGGCGATGAGTTTATTATCCTATTACCGAATAAAGATAAGGAAGATGCCTTAAAATATGGGCTCGGACTCAAAGCAAGAGTCGATGAGCATAAATTTACGCGCGATGGAATAAGCCTTCCATTTTCGCTTTCTATCGGAGTCGCCAGCAAAGACGAGCTACCCGGTGATTCAAAATCGACATCCGAGATGATGAGAATCGCAGACATAAGACTTTACGATAGCAAAAATAAATAACTGCTAATACCGAAATAAAACCCAAGGAGTATTATGAAGAAATTTATACCAGCGATACTTATATTATTATTAATATGCAATATTTTCGCAGAAGATTCAGAAAATCCAATCGATGGCTATTGGGAGGGTTTGCTGGAATTCCAGGGCTTTGATTTGAATTTCTCTGTGGAATTTGCTACAATCGGCGAGAATGATAGCATCATGGGGCTTATGGATATTCCTAAGCAAGATGCTTTCGGTTTAAATCTACAGAACATCTTATTTGTCGATGATAGCCTCTATTTCGAATATGATTCGCCAATCGGGCTTGCCGTCTATGCTGGTACCTATGACGAATACGATAATAATATAATGGGCACCTTCAAGCAGAATAATATCGAGGGCACTTTTGAGCTTACGAGGCCGGTGGAAAAAGAGATGCCATTTTTCGAGGTCGATGTCAGGTTGGAGCTTAAGGATGTCATACTATCCGGAACATTGACTTTGCCGGATACAGTCGGGCAGTTTCCTGCCGCGCTTCTGGTAACTGGAAGCGGCTCGCAAAACCGCGACGAGCAGATGGGAAGGTTTAGGCCATTTTGGACTATCGCTATGAATTTTGCAAATGCCGGCATCGCTACGCTAAGATTCGATGACCCAGGTATCGGATTTTCGGAAATAAAAGGCGATACCAAAGAATTTGCAATGAATGTTACCACCGAGGACTTTGCGGATCATGCATGGGAAGAATTCAAATACCTCAGAAAGCATGAAAATATCGATGATAAAAAATGTGGTATTTTGGGACATAGCGAAGGCGGCATCATCGCATCTATGCTGGCTGCTAAATCGAAAAAGGTCAAATTTGCCATTTTAATGGCGACACCGGCAATGCCAGGAAGCACAATCATAGTCGATCAGATTGAGATGATGATGAAAGGAAGTGGCGCATCCAAAGAAGATTTGGAAAGAGAGCTTCAGTTGCAAAGGCTTATTTCCAAAGCAGTTACCGAAGGTGATATCGATAGCCGAATAGAAGATTTATTGCGAGAAGATATTGCCCAAAATATGGAACTTCTCCCGCTGGAGGCTCTCAATCAAATCGAAGACTCGGCAAAATATGTCGAAGAGCAATTGGAAATCAAAATGACACAAATCGAGATGGCGTGGACAAAATTCTATATGTCATATGACCCCAAAGAAGCGATCAAGGATATAAGATGCCCTACCTTAGCGATCTTTGCCGAAAAAGATATGCAGGTTAATCCCATCCTTAGCAAAGATTTGATGGAAAAAACCCTCGAAAATGCGCCAACCGAAGAATATAAAACAATTACAATAGAAGATGCTAATCATCATTTTCAGCCAGTAATCATTCGCGAAGACGGAAGCATCAAAAAACGCGATGAACTTATGCCAGGTTTTACTAATATAATTATAAAATGGCTACAAGAGCAATTTCCCGAATAAAGGAGGAATATCATGTCTCCACAGGATGCTACAGAGATAAATGAACTTTTTGGAAGTATGGGAATTTTTATTCTTTTTATAGTTATCATCTCGATACTCGCTATATGGGATGCCGTCTGGAAAGCGATTGGAATGTGGAAAGCCGCGCGCCGTGATGATATACTATGGTTCCTACTCTGCCTGATTCTAAATACAATTGGAATCTTGCCAATAATCTATATCTATGCAATCGCTAATAAGAAAGAAGTGAAGATAGAAGTTCACGAGAAGAGTAAATAGAAGCGATGGTAGAGATTCTTGATAAGATTAAAAAGCACAAAATCAAGAAGATTTTCTTCAAAGCACGACAGACAAGCTATTACACAAAATACATAGGAATTCTAAGAGAAAAGTATCCGAATATCGAATTTCCCATCGGCAAAACAGACAATGCGCTGTTCCGCATTGTCATACTTTTCAGGCTAAAACATATGTTATATATGGCTTTAAAAGAGATGATATGCTCGAGCAGCATCTTCCCGATGCCGATGGAATAGTTGCCGGCCGTTTATGGCCGGATAAGTTTGCAAAAGCCGACAATCTAAAAGCGCTTTTTATTCCTTTTGCCGGCTATGATGCCTTCGACATCGAGCAAATCGCCCAAAGGGGTGTCATTATTGCAAATTCTCATGGAGCGAGCAGCTATGTCGCAGAAAGAGCGATTGGACTCGCGATTTCCTTATTGGGCAAGATTTGCTATTTTAGCCGGGAGCTTCGTGAAGGCTGTTGGCACAGAGGCGAATTCTGGACAGCGATGCAGGATCTTAAAATTGGCATCTGGGGAGTAGGCAGCATCGGGAAAAATATCGCAAGATTACTGTCGGGTTTCCATTGCCCGGCTTTCGGCTTTTCTCGAAAGAAAAAGAGCCAGGAAAAATATTTCGATGAGATTTTTACAGATGTCGATAAATTTATAGAGATTGTCGATATATTCTTTATAACTATCCCACTTACGAATAGTACTCGAGGCTCGATCGATGAAATCGTTCTCGGTAAAATGAATGGAAAATACCTGATTCATATCTCTCGCGGGCCTGTTGTAGAAGAGAAGGCGCTATATAATGCATTGAAAAATGGCATATTAAAAGGTGCATCCCTCGATTGTTGGTATAATTATCCTCGCGGGAAAAAACAGCCGATTTTGCCTTCAGCCTATCCATTTCACAAGCTTGACAACATATTGCTATCGCCACATGCCTGCTCACATACCGACACTGCACGCGCCGCCAATATCGAAATGACTCGAAAGAATATCGATGCCTTCATCGATACTGGCATGCCGATTTCGATTGTCGAAGTCGAATAATCGGTATTACTAGAATCTTCCGGTTGGATAATTAGGCGCTTCTTTGGTTATCTTGACATTCCTGGGATGGGCTTCCCAAACCGATGACGGTGATACTCGAATAAATTGCGCTTTTTTCCATAATTCTTGAATATCTTTAGCGCCACACATTCCCATTCCTGCTCTAAGGCCGCCAGATAGTTGATATAATGAATCTGAAACGGGGCCTTTGTATGGAACTCGGCCCTCTATGCCCTCTGGAACCAGCTTGGAAATATCCTCGACATCGTCCTGCTCATACCTATTTTTTCCGCCCTTTTTACGCATCGCTCCGAGTGAACCCATTCCGCGATATACCTTGAAACGTCTTCCTTCGTAAAGGACGGTTTCGCCGGGGGCTTCATCGGTACCTGCTAGCAAATTGCCTACCATTATTGCAGAAGCGCCAAGTGCTATTGCTTTTGCAACCTCGCCAGAATACCTGATTCCACCATCGGCTATGATTGGTATTCCATGTTGCCTTGCGGCATTTGCACATTCATAGATGGCAGAAGCCTGTGGTACGCCGCATCCTGTAACGATACGCGTAGTACAAATCGAACCAGGCCCGATACCGACTTTGACAATATCCGCACCGGCATCGATAAGGCGCAAAGTGCCTTCACCAGTAGCAACATTTCCAGCTATCAATGCTATATCATGCGACTTGGATTTGACATATTTGATCGTTTCAATAACGCCTTTGGAATCGCCATGTGCAGTATCTATCACCACTACATCCACTCCGGCATCGATAAGAAGCTCCAATCTTCTTGGCATATCTTTTCCAGTTCCGATTGCAGCGCCTACTATGAGCCTTCCGCCTGCATCTTTGGCGGAATTGGGATGCTCTTTTCGCTTCTGAATATCCTTGACAGTAACCAAACCCCAGATAATTCCTTCTTCATCGGTTACCGGGAGTTTTTCGATTCGGTGTTGATGGAGAAGCTTTTTGGCATCATCGATATCTACTCCGCCCTTGAGCGTAATCGGCGATTCTGTCATTAAATCTGAAACCAGCAAGGTGTCATCGGTTTCGAAGCGAAGGTCGCGATTTGTGAGTATTCCTATAAGGTGTCCATTTGTATCGGTAACGGGTAATCCAGAGATATCATGTTTCTCCATTAGGTCGAGTGCCTGTCTTATGGTTACATCAGGTGCTATAGTATGCGGTTCCAGGACAATAAAGCTTTCTGCGCGTTTAACAAGCCGCACCTGTTCGGCCTGTGTTTTCGGGTCGAGATTGCGATGAATTATGCCAAGGCCGCCATTTTCAGCCATAGCAATAGCCATCTCGGATTCAGTAACAGTATCCATAGCAGCGGATATGATGGGGAGGTTCAGGCGAAGCGAATCAGTTAAACTAACTGCAAAAGTTGCATCAGCAGGCCTTGTTTCGGAATAGTTTGGTTTCAGAAGAAGGTCATCGAAGCTGAGATATTCCTTCAAATCGAGATATTTCTTAGAATTTCCAGTTTTTTTTTCACAGTTTTGGTCGAGAGCACGATTTGCGAGCCTATCGGCGGTTTTGTTCTTTTCGCGCATTATGTGTTCTATCTTAACTGTTTTGAAATTGTCTTTCATAAGGGCCTTTGCTTTTTCATAGAGCGGTTTAAGCGATGCGTTCTTTACCCTGTATTTCCCTAACAGTTGCCGAACCACAAGCTGGCTATCGGATTTGATATGCAGATTTTCGGCGCCAAGGGAAGCAGCGGTTTCGATGCCTCTAATCAAAGCTGTGTACTCGGCCTTATTATTTGTAGTATTTTCAATTACTTCAGATATTTCACAGAGTTTTTCGCCATCCTGGCTGTAAACCACAGCTCCAATAGCTGATGGCCCGGGATTTCCTCTACTTGCTCCATCGATATAAATAGTAAGGTCAGCCATCGCGTCCATCTTCCTCGTCCCAGGCCAGGATTCTGCCGCAACTTGGGCATGTAATAATTTTATCGCCACGAATTAGATCCTGGATAGTTTGCGGTGGCAATGTCTGGAAGCATCCTCCGCAGGCTCTTTTGGTAACGTGGACAACGGCGAGATTTCCGAGGCCGCGTCTTACTCTATTGTATTTAGCCATCAAGCGCTTGGGGACATCAGAAATGTACTGTTCACGTTCTTTTTCGAGTGCCGCAATATTTTCTTCTACATGAGAAAGCTCGCTCTCGATTTGTTCGATTTGCTTTTCTGCATCTATCTTGGTCTTTTCGTATTCGTCATCGAGCTTCGCTTTTTCTTTTTTAGTTTCTTCCTGTTCATCGAGTATTTTTAGCTCTTCTTCTTCTTTGAGTGCAAGAAGCTCTTCATTTTCCATGATTTCGTCCTGAACGGCTTCGTATTCTCGATTTGAAGTAACCATAGAGAGTTTCTTTTTAGCTTTTTCATAGGTTTCACGAATTTTGTCTATATCGAGTTCTGTTTCTTTTTCACGAATAGCGATATTGTTGAGTTTTTTGTCTATACTATTTACAGCATTTTCGAGTTTTTCGACTTTGCCTTTTAGCTCATCGAGTAATTTGGGTTTATAGACTTTGCTAACTTCCAATTCAGCAATTTTTACATCCAATTCTTGCATGCTAAAAAGCGAGTCGAGAATTTTATCGACTTTGTCCTTTGTCATTATATTCCTCCATGATATTTATTATCAAAATTGTAAAAACCCCGCAAATTGCATTCGGGGTTTATTTGATTTTTTCTATGTTTGTAATCTCTATAAAGTAACAAATTTATGTATCTATTTTTGCTAATGGCAACCGCCCTTTAAAATAGAAAATGCACCTAAACGGTGCATTAAAAGATTTCTGACATGCATGTTTTTGCACTTTGGTGTCATTTTATCCAAAATTCGATAAATTTTCGGTTTTACAAGAAATTCCATAAACCTTCTTTAATTATCGTCAGTTTAAAAAGAGCTTTCAAATTTGGGCGATAGAGGACTCGAACCTCTGACCTCATGCATGTGAAGCATGCGCTCTAGCCAGCTGAGCTAATCGCCCTTTTAAGAGGCACAAGCCAGATGGCCTTCACCAGAGGGCAGATTTGCAATAAATGCTATCTATTAGCAAAAGCACCATCAAAGCATCCAATACAGCGCCATCAATTATCAATAATCGGCCAAAAACCGTAATATTTTAGTTGAACCGGATCAAAGAAGGACGGCTTAGATAAGATTTTGCATCAAACCGGCCTTGAACCGGCCCCCAGCGACATAAGGATTCCGTGAAATCCTGCCATCACTTGTTTTCAAAAGTGGGCCCACAGGGACTCGAACCCCGAGCCAACGGATTATGAGTCCGCTGCTCTAACCAATTGAGCTATGGGCCCAACAAACATTTTAGTAATATATAGATAAGTTTTAATCGGTCAAGTTTAAAATGCAGATATTTTTTATATATAGCTATATATAATGGTTACATAGAATAAACGGCAATTTTTTAAGCTTTCGAAGGCATCGTAAAGATTATCATTTTATTGTATTGCTGCCTTGTGAATATAATAAATATTGGACTATTCTAAGCCAATAAACCATTAATTGAAAAGTTAATGAACAAGTGATATCCACAAAGATTTAGTGTTAAAATTTGTGTAAAGTTAAAAATTTGCAAATATTATCCTCGTTGAGAAGCTTATCTTTTATTGCTTTTTAGGAAAAAGCGAATTTCTGAAATATGGAATAGCAGAAACCCACGTAAAAACAAGTGCCAGAAGCATCACAAGATTTGGAATAGAGGAAATTTTGTTTCCGGGTATATCGGTCACAATCGGCACAAAAAGAAGTGCGGTGATTGCAAACATCTGATATGAAGTCTTGAATTTGGCAAAGATAGTAGGAGAAATCAGATTATCCTGTTTTCGATTCAATAGCCGAAGTAGCGTTACGAGGACATCTCGAAGAGCAATAGCAACGGCAATCCACCATAAAACTTCGCCAATAATCACAAGGACAGCCATAGCGCAAAATACAAGAAACTTATCGGCGATTGGATCAAGAATCCTTCCGAACCTGGATGCTACCTCGTATTTTCTTGCGATATAGCCATCGAGGCTATCAGATAAAGAACCCAGTATAAAAAATACAAATCCAGCAATCATCTTACCCTGGCTTCCATCGAGGTAAAGATATATCATGATTGGAGCTGCAATCATGCGAAAAATAGTCAATATATTAGGCAGTATCCTGATCATATTTCGATTTCCCATCTGGTTTACTTAAAAGCGTTCTCGAAGCCGGAGTCCACAAGCTCGACAACTTTATCGAGCGCTTTGGATTCATCCGGGCCATCGCATTTTATTGTAAGTTTTGTACCCTTGCATGCTTCGAGCATAAGCAAAGCCATAATGCTTTTGGCATCCACTTCTATATCATTTTTCTGAATTTTGACATCACAATTATATTTTTCAGTAGCCTTGACCAGCATTACAGCCGGCCGAGCATGAAGGCCGGTTTTATTCTTAATAGTAACTGTCTTTTGAACCATTTATACCTTTCTAATCAGTCGAAATAGTCTTTGGAATTAAGAAAGTATTCTATCACATATTCGCAAGCTTCTTTTTCTTGCCTGCCATCGAAAGTTGCTCTTATCGAATCGCAATCTTCGGTAACAAGATGCAAAAACTGCATTATATCTCGCCCATCGGTCGCATAATGGCTATATTCATTTTCCAATTTAACATCGCAGTTAAAATGGTTGATATTCTTGACAAATTCGCAAATATTTCCCAGCCGTGAAATGCTGTGTTTATCCTCGATTGCGATTTTCTTTTCAAGCATAACAACTCCTTTAATCTACTATCCAATTGGGATAAGGTTAATCTACTATCCATTTTTGGATAAAAATGATTTGATTTTTTCTAATAAACCGGCTCTTTCTTTGTTATTGTCGTCCTCCAGTTTCGATTTATTGTCATTTTCAATTAATGTAGATAGCTCTTCGAGTGCTTTGTCTTCATCTTCGCCATCGACTATCAAGACAAGCTCAGTTTTATGCGATGCTTCCAGCATAAGAAGCCCCATCATGCTTTTTGCATCCACATCGACATCGAGTTTTTTGTTCACCAGCCTGACATCACAGGAAAATGAAGATGCCAATTTAACCACAAGCACCGCCGGCCTTGTATGAAGCCCCTGCGTATGTCCTACTATTACTTTTCTTTTTTTCATATCAGCAATTATTTCCTATCATAATGCTCTCACAAATTGCTTGCCGGGAAGCTGCCTGACAAAGCCCTTCAATTCCATTATAGAAAGGTCTGCTAAAAGCATATTCGGGTTGATTCCGATTTTTCGGGAAAGTGTATCTATTGGTATCGGCCTTACATTTAATGATTCGTATATCCTGACCTGGTTTTCCGAAAGCTCGGATAGATTGATTTTTGGTTTATCATTGCTTGCGGTTTTCACCACACCGATTTCTGATAGGATATCATCGACATTCATAATTAACTTTGCTCCATTTTGAATCAGGCGGTTTGTTCCTTTGGATTTATCGGAATTGATGTCTCCGGGTACGGCGAAAACTTCGCGGTTTTGTTCGAGTGCATATCGTGCAGTAATCAAAGAACCGCTTTTCTCGGGCGCTTCGACTACAACGACACCTAGTGACATCGCGCTTATGATTCTATTTCGTCCCGGGAAATTCGACGCAAGAGGCGGCATGCCCATCAAAAAAGGAGAAATCATCACGCCATGATCGGTGAAGTTTTGCCATAGCCTTCTATTGCTGGCGGGATAGACCACATCCATGCCGCAGCCCAAAACAGCGATTGTCCTGCCACCTGATTCGATAGCACCTTTATGTGAAATCGTATCCACTCCAGCAGCGAATCCGCTGACTACGGTAATGCCCGAGGCGGCAAGCGATGATGAGAGCCTTTCTGCGGCCTGGCGGCCATAGCTGGATAAACGCCGAGTGCCGACCATGGCAATAGCAATCTCATCACTGGACTTAAGCTCGCCTCGAATAAAAATAAATGGCGGTGGTGATTTGATTTGCCGCAGAAGCTTGGGATAGTCGGGGTCATTGAGGAATAGAAGACGAGTATCGGTTTTTTGCATAGCTTCGAGCTGTGATTGAATTTCCGCCTCGCCGATATTGTTAAAACCGCTGAATTTTTCTTTTTGCGCTGGTTTAAGATATTTTTTTATTTGAGCATTGTTTCTAAAGGGAATCGAGTCGAAATTGTCAAAGGCTTCGATGAGATTATAAAGGGTTCCAATTCCGATATTCTCGGTCGAAAGAATCGATACAAGCTTTGCAATTCTATCATGGTTTTTGATATTTTCGACTGTCACGGCCTCCAATTCTCATCTTCTTCGTCATTTTTCATTATTTCTTTTTCGAGTTTTTTCTTTTTATGGATTTTATCGAATGCAAGACTTATAAATTCATCCAGGCCCTCACCGGTAATTCCGCTGGTGAGTATGACTTCGTGGCCAGGGAAAAGTTCTCTTAGCTCTTCTGCGAATTCATCATCTAAAAGATCTACCTTATTTAGCAATATGAAATGTTCCTGATTGGCAAGCACTTTGCTATATTTGCTCAATTCATTTTTCAGTGCGTGATAATGATCTTGCGGTGCGAGCGTGCAATCCATCACAAATGCCAAAATTCTGGTTCTTTCGATATGGCGCAGGAATTTCAGCCCGAGTCCTTTTCCGGAAGATGCGCCTTCAATTATTCCGGGAATGTCGGCTATAACAAAGCTTCTCAGGATATCGACCTGTACTATGCCAAGATTCGGCTTTTGGGTAGTAAATTCATATCCGGCGATTTTGGGTTTTGCCGATGTAACTCTCGAAAGCAGGGTGGATTTCCCAGCATTCGGGAAACCGACTAAACCGAGGTCGGCAATGAGTTTAAGCTCGAGGCGAATATTTCTTTCTTCGCCGGGTTCGCCGTTTTCAGCGCGTCTTGGTGTCTGGTTTTTCGATGATTTGAATCTGGCATTGCCACGGCCGCCTTTCCCGCCTTTTGCCAGAAGCAATTTGCCTTCTATCATATCTTCGATAACTTGATTTTTATCCTCATCGATAATGATAGTTCCGGGTGGCACATTAATTATCAGGTCTTCGCCTTTTGCGCCGGTTTTATTATTTCCCAGCCCGTTTCCGCCATTGTCGGCTTTGAATATTTTTTTATATCTGAAATCCATAAGTGTCTGCATATTTGGATCGACTTTCACGTATATATCGCCGCCGCGTCCGCCATCGCCGCCGTCGGGGCCGCCTTTTGGCATGTATTTCTCACGATGGAGGCTTACGCAGCCATTGCCGCCTCGTCCCGCTTTCAATGTGATTTTTACTTCATCAACAAACATAAACTACTTTCTATTTGAGTGTGAAAGGATTACATCGAGCAATTTTCTAAGCGTCTCTATGGGTAGGTCGCGCCTAAGATGGCCTCGAAGAGCCATAGAAATCGAGCCGGTTTCTTCAGATACAATAATCGATACAGCATCGGATTCTTCTGAAAGCCCGATGCCGGCGCGATGCCTCATGCCAAGATCGACCTGGTATTTGGGATTATCGGTCATTGGAAGCTGGCATGCTGCCGCCTTTATGACATTATTCTCGACAATAACTGCGCCATCATGAAGTGGCGTAAGCGGTGCAAAAAGGGTAACCAGAAGCTCTGGAGTCAATTTGGCATTGATAGGTTTTCCTGTCTGTTCTATGCTGCTTAGGCTGATCTCTCTTTTTATCACGATAAGCGCGCCGGTCGATGCTTTTTGCAGAATCTCGAGTGAATGTATCAGGTCATCGATATTCTGTTCTTCGGTAGCAGGCAGAAACCAGCGAATTATCGGGCTATTGCCAATAGCCGTCAGCATAGAACGAAACTCCGGCTGGAATAGCACTATAAATGCCAGAAGCCATACCGCAGCGAGCCGTCCTATAAGCCAATTGATCGCTTCCATATTAAGCCATGACGATAAAAAGGCAAGAAGCAATATAAGCATCAGCCCAAGAGCCATCGAAAGAGATCGAGTGCCTCGAATAAGATACAGCATAGAATAGATCAATACCGATATAATGAAAATATCGGCAATGTCTATTAGCGTCAATTGTAAAAATGCATACCTGAAAAGAACCATGGGATCATTTCTGGTTTATGTTAACTCCACTTTAATATAAGAAATATTGTCGATTTTTTAAAGCATAATTGACAATAAAACCTTCCAATCGAAAATATATTTCGGCTCTTTTTTGCATTTTTATTTGGTTGACTTTTTTTGCGATCTTTGTAACTTTATTCTATGGCAGAAGATAAACTACAGTATGATGAGCGGATATTAGAAATGTACGATATTCCCGCTACAGATACTGGTTCGAAGCTTGCCGGAATTCTTCCCATAGTTACAACGATAGCCCTGGTGATGTTTGCACGTTATGTCCCCAGAGCCGATTTTCAGGCCATCAAGAAAATTCTCGAATCTAATAATATAGAAGGAATTTGGGCCTATGCTCTGGCAATAATAGCTATCGCTTTTGTTTATTTGATATTGCTTGTTATCATACCAGGTTTGGTAAAAGGCGCGATGATTCTTATTCGAAGTAGTAGTTTTCGCTACATATTCACAAATAAGCGAGTTATAGTCAAAACCACGCCCAAACCGATCGTGAATCCTAAACCGGGCAAACCAATTCCAGAAAAGCATCAGAAGAAGCAGCAGAAGAAAAACGAGTCGAAAGAACATTATATTTTAAAATACAATGAGATCTCCAGCTATGATGCGGAATTAGATTATATCAGGATTCATTTGAAGCCGAGTTTCAAGATGTTTTATTCGGGGCTCCATTTTGCTACTATACTCGGATTTCCCCTGCGCATTCATACGCCGAAAGGCAAAGGCCCGGAAATAGCATCGATACTTTTGACACATAAACAATATACATAATCATGAAATTAAGGAGGCTTTTATGCTAAAATCTTTCAAAGAGATTATGAAAAAGGCAGAAAGCGGAAAACCACGCCCACTTGCAGTTGCAGATGCTGCTGGTGCCGCGGTTATCGAAGCTCTTCACGAAGCTGCTAAGTTAAATATTATTAAGCCATTTTTGGTAGGCGATCCGGAGAAAATAAAGCCTATTGTCGAAAAAATTGGCCTGAAGAACTATGAATTGGTCGAGGCCAAGGAGCCGGGCGAGATAGCAAAAAAATCCATCCAGCTTATTCATGATGGAAAATGCGAGATGCTTATGAAGGGTAAGCTTTCAACGCCGATACTTCTTAAGGCGGTTCTTGATAAGAAAACAGGCCTTCGTAAAGGCAAGCTACTTTCGCATGTGGCAGTTACCGAAGCGCCGAACTATCCTAAGCTGATGTTATTTACTGATGGCGGCATGAATATCCGTCCGGATTTGATGCAAAAAATCGAGATTCTGAAAAATGCCGCATGGGTTGCCAATGGCCTCGGTATCGAAACTCCCAAAGCTGCTGCGCTTGCTGCTATCGAAGTGGTTAATGATGATATGCCGGAGACTATCGATGCTGCGCTTTTGGCCAAGATGTCCGACCGTGGGCAGCTTGGCAATATCATAGTCGATGGGCCTATCGCTATCGATGTTGTCCTTTCTAAGGATGCTGCGGCGGCCAAGAAAATGCAATCGCCTCTTACCGAGGATGCAGATATTTTCTTGCTTCCTGATATCGCAAGCGGCAATATTTCGGTCAAATCATTGATCTATCTTGCCGGAGC
Organism: Candidatus Zixiibacteriota bacterium; assembly: GCA_046542255.1. GTDB lineage: Bacteria > UBP14 > UBA6098 > JBKHBT01 > JBKHBT01 > JBKHBT01. The sequence goes on from JBKHBT010000018.1 coordinate 27,163, forward strand.
GACAGTTGGCGGTATTGTAGTTGGCGCTACTGTGCCTATTGTTCTGCTATCGCGTGCCGATTCGGCAGCTATTAAGCTTGCCAGTATTGCGCTTGCTGCTGCTTTGGATGTATAGGTAGCTTAATATTAAAGACAATAAAACCTAAATTATTAGTTCATATTTAATTATTTTATGAATTGCAGAATTCACGGCTAATTGCATGTGGATTTTGTTGCGAGGTTGTCGAAAAGCCTGTGAAATTTCAGGTTAAGAATATTATGATTCAAATGGCGTATTTTGCAAACCTTGTAGGTGAGCTTGTAGAAGCATAGCTTCGCAACGAGGATATAAAGAACCAGGTGTAAATTTCCGGATGTTCAAAAAAAACGTTTAATACTGCATATTAGTAAGGAGTATTTTGCTAGTTTGAAAACCTTCAAAACAATTTGCATTCCACATCTCAATGATATATAGTTAAGTATGGGAAAAAACAAATTCGCCAAATATTTCTCTCCGATATGGATTTTATTGTGGGCTTTCCTTATTCTGGCTGCTATTTCTCCAATTTTTTGGGATTCGGGTTTTTTATTGGATTATTTACAGATTTTCTTCTCCAAAATTTGTCATCAGATGCATGGAAGATGCTTCATTATAGATGGATTTACTACTCTTGTATGTAGCAGATGCCTCGGAATCTATACTGGTTTTCTCCTGGGATGGATTTTCCTTGTCGTTTTTAGGCCGATTGCTTTATATTTATCAAAGCGTAGTTTCGGATTTGCATTTTTTTTCGTGCCGGCCATTTTGGACTGGTTACTTAGAATTTTGGGTATAATACAGGCAAATAACTATATCGGAATGATTACTGGATTCCTTCTTGCATTCGGTATCGACATTTTGATATTTGATTTGATATATAATGATAATAAAAAGCTCTAATCAAGGAGAGTGATGATATGCTTCCGACCCTTTTAATTCTTGGTTTTATAGTGGTTATCGGCATTATGGTGGCCACAATGTATAATAAACTGGTTATGCTCAAAAACCGCGCCGAAAATGCCTGGAGCGATATCGATGTCCAGCTTCGAAGGCGCTATGACCTGATACCTAATCTGGTGGAAACCGTCAAAGGCTATGCTACACATGAGAAGGAGACATTGGAAAATGTCATAAAAGCAAGGCAGCAAGCGATTTCGGTCGATAGCATCAAAGACCAGGGCAAGATGGAAAATATGCTAACCGGCGCACTAAGGCAACTATTCGCAGTCGCTGAAAGCTATCCAGACCTTAAAGCCAATCAGAATTTCCTCGAATTGCAAAATTCCCTGACGCAAATCGAAGACCAGATCCAGCAGGCAAGGCGTTATTACAATGCTATAGTCCGCGACCTAAATACCGCAACCGAGAAATTTCCATCGAATATTATCGCCAATATGTTCAGCTTCCAGAGACGCGAATATTTCGAGATCGAAGAACCGAAGGCAAGAGAAAACGTCAAAGTCAAGTTTTGATTATGAAAAGAATATATCTATTTCTGTTTTTATTGCCATATCTGCTTTTTGCCTTCGAGATAGCCGATTATCAGGTCGAGATGTCTCTGGATGAAGATGAGACGATCTATATTAAAGAGAAGGTCGAGGTCGATTTCGGCAAAGAGCAGTGGCATGGGATCGAAAGGTTCATACCCTATAAATACAAAAGGGATATGCATAATTATAAGCTCCGTATTTATATTGCAAGTATCAAAGACGAAGCGGGCAAAAGCCTGAAATACAAGACCTACAAAAAGGATGGTAACCTTGTCCTCAGGATTGGCGATGCCGACAAATACGTATCAGGCACGGAATATTATTATATCGACTATCAGGTGCGCAGGGCAATAAATTACTTCGATGATAAAGCAGAATTGTACTGGAATGTTACGGGTAATGATTGGCGTATCCCGATTCGAAAGGCATCGGCTACTGTCCGTTTTCCTGCCAGCGTGGATGATGCGGATGATATACAGGCAAAATGTTTCACAGGAGGATTTGGACAGGCCGAAACAGACTGCGATATCGAATATCTTCGAAATGATGAAATCAGGATATCTACTGGCCGTATTATGCCTGGCGAAGGCCTGACATTTGCAGCACAAATTCCTAAGTACCATATGGAACCGCCATCCAAAGGCCAGAGAATCGCATGGTTTTTACAGGATAATATCGATGTTATTTTCGGAGTATTGATACCTATTATTGTATTTATTTTTATGCTCATGACATGGCTGAAAAAAGGCCGCGACCCTCTGGATGTTCATTCTGTTATGGTGCGATATGAGCCACCCGATGAACTTAACCCGGCACAGGCCGGCTCTCTATATGATGAAACTGTCGATATGCGAGATATTACATCGACAATTGTTGACCTTGCTGTTCGAGGTTATTTGAGAATCGAAGAGGTCGAATCCGATAAATTCCTGTTTTTCAAAAATAAAGATTATCGCATTGTTCAGCTCAAAGAATACGATGACCTAAAAGGCTATGAAATGACTATGCTGAATGCACTATTTAGACTTGGACATACATATAACCCCACAGGCGATAATACCCATTTGAAATCGGTATTGATATCCGAACTGAAGAATAAATTCTACAAAGACCTGACTTCCATCAAGTCATCGATCGAGTCCAGCCTTGTCGATGCTGGTTGTTTTGATGAAGCGCCGCAGAATGTTATAAAGAAATATGTCCTTTTTGGCATAATTGGATTTTCGCTTGCGATTATATCGGTCGTTATTTTGCATAGCATCGCTCTTATGGTTGGATTTTTGCTATCAGCACTTATTATCATAATCTTTTCTAAATTTATGCCGGCCAAGACTCGAAAGGGAGCAACTTTAGCGAGGCATATTCTTGGTTTCAAGGAATTTGTAGGGAGAGTCGAGAAAGACCGTATCGAGCGCATGGCCAAAGAAGACCCGACTGTTTTCGATAGGCTTTTGCCATATGCAATGGCACTTGGCGTCGAAGACCATTGGGCCAATGCCTTCAGCGATCTTTACCGCGACCCACCTAATTGGTACCGTGGAAGGGCTACAGGTTCTGCTTTCACTACGGCTATTTTGGTCAATTCACTTGGTGGCGCTATGAATAGCATGGGCAATTCGATGTCCTCGGCACCTCGAGGTTCCAGCGCCGGCTCTGGCGGAAGCGGTTTCTCTGGCGGAGGATTCTCCGGCGGAGGTTTCGGCGGCGGAGGCGGCGGTGGCTGGTAAATCGTTTACCAAATTTGATTAGCGAGTTGAAGCTTCGAAAGAGATCGTTCAACGCTGAGAAATGGAAATAGTAGAATTACGTATTGTGCTTTTAAAGCTTTGCTTGTAAAACAAACCTATAGATTTTGCTAATTGATAATTTGGCTGAGGATCGCTATCCTCAGCTAAATATTATTAGTGTCTGTAAATACGCAATAAGAGACAATCTTGTGAGAATACTATTTTATTAGAACTGCCTTCCTCATGCTCTGCCCATTCTGGCTTTTTATCTTTACTGTATAGGTTCCAGATGGATAATCTTCCATATCGATATTCAATATGCCCGGGCCATCTATTTTTTCATAATGATGGATCACTCTGCCATTTGTATCGAAAATCGAGACATCGATATTTCCATCGTTAGCTTCGATATTTATATCCATCGAGCTATTGAATGGATTCGGGAAAATGTGGAAATCCAGCATCTCGGGCATCTCGATATCGGCCATACGCTCATCAACGGAATTGATATACTTAACCTTATTTTGTCCAAGCCTAATATCATCTATATAGCAGCCTTCGCGAACATCGATGGTATCGGTTACCATATTGAAAAGTATCTCGATTGGAGCTGCGCCGGGAAGATCCAGATCATAGGAATATTCGCACCATCCAGTCATAAAAGGCAAAGTGCCCAGTGCGCCGCCGGAGCCGATATAGTCTAAGGTTATTGTGTCGCCATCATAGATATACTCGACATAAACGCCGTCTGTGCCGTAATTGGTGATATCCATATAGAGCCAGAATGAAAGATTCGACTCTTCGCCGGTGTAGAATGTATTGCTCTTAAGCCATGCATCCGTATTATTTCTATATGTTTCGGTATCTTCGTTTCCGCACCAGAAGCTACTTGTTTCGGAATGAGAGCGCATCTCGGTAATATGCCAGTCATCATTGATTCCGCCATGCGTGAAATTTCTCATGCCACCTTCGGCATCGTCAAATAGCTGGCCATTATTAAGCACCACAAAGAAATTATAGACGGTATCTTCGATATCCACAATAAATGGCAAAGCCGGAACTGGTCCGACCTCATCGCTTATCCTACCCTCGAATCTCAAATTGACAGAATCACCGGGCAAAATAAAATCTGGCGGTTCGACATCTTCGGTAATAGATAGCGCACATTCGCCCGGAAGAATTGTTATATCAATATCTCTTGCTGTACCAATTCCGGTATTGATTAATCTGATACTGGCCCAGAACTCTTCTCCGGGAGTAAGTGCATAATCTTCTCCGCCAGCAATGGTCATGTTCGTGATTTCGAGAATTTCTTTATGATATGGAATGGAAAATAGCCCGGAAGCCGAATATACAGAGCTTTCGAAAGTGTATTCGATATCGATATAACCAGGCAGCCTACCATCAGGTATCTCGCCAGCATAAGCCATTGCAATAATAACAGAATCGCCAGCCGGAATATCATATGAAGCATCAGAAATCATTGTTGCGTCTGATGATATAATACTAAAATCCTCGGCATCTTCTGAGCCGGGATTTTTGACCATGATCTCGAAAATGATATCATCGCCTGCATTGGCCTGGCCATCTTCGCCATCCAGAGTGTCGCGGATTCCATGATAGTTTACGCTGAGATATGGCATATCCGATGCCACTTCGATAAGGCCTGAGAAAGGCAGCATATCAGGCCCGGTGGCGGTGATTTCGATTGCATCGCCGGGTATCACATCGCTATAGGCAAGCTCTGGAATGCCTGTAATTGTCGTGATAACAGCATCTTCTAATTCACCATTTACCAGAAGGCTCAATCTTATGCCAGCAGGCACCACCGTCATATCTTCTATCGCTATTTCATCTGGTGAGACGATGCCATCGCCAGGCGGCAGGCTAACTGGCAAACCATAGAGCGTAATCTCTTTTGGCTCGCCTCGCCTGATAAAGAAAGTCGGGTCGCCGAGAAGATTTATCTCATATTGATGCCATCGCCAGATATTGGCCCAATGCGAATACGGAATATATTGCTGCTTGATATGCGCCAGCGCCATTCCGGAAATGGTGATATCCTTGTGGAAAAGCGCGCGATAAAATTCCCTATCGAAAACATCGGAATATCCGAATCCGGGATTTCCGGGCGAACCCCAGCCATAGCGGCTATTGCCATAATATGCCACGCCGCCGCCATTGGGATTCATCACATATTCTTCTGCGACACAATCGTCATAGTCGAATGCTGCGCACCAGCAGCCGATGCTGTATAGAACTCCAAATTTCGAAGAATTAGAAAGATCGGCCATATCACTTGCGCTGAGGTATTCATGGCCGCCAACACCCATAATCGACCAAAAACCGTGCCCGCTGTGATTTATGATATTCTTGCCTGCCTCGATTGCATCCAATGATGTCATCCGCCCATGTGTGCCTTCGGATTCATAATGTTTGGTAACCGGTGCGGATTCGGGAAGGAAGCTATCACCGATATGGTCTTTGCCAATGCCGGAATCGGTATATGGGTCATCCCAGAGGATTTGTGCGATAAAGAGTGTATTATCGAGATAGCCATGATCCGGAGTTTTTTCATAATTTGAGAGCTTGTCGGTATAGTCAATATCTTCTGGCGAAAAGACGCTGATTCTTCCCGGATACATCTCCTGATATAGATCGATCCCATCATCGACTTCGCCGAAGAGATCATTTTCATTAGCATCGAAATCGCCGTCCATATCGGCATAGTATAGGTCGGAATGTAGATGGTCTTCATTATCGCGCACGCCGCCGTCTGAATACATCGCAAAGAGCCATCTCGAAGGTATTATCTCGATATCGCCGCCGATTAGAAGAAAGCTTGCGCCAGTCTCGAGATATGTCTGTTTGATCATCTCGCGAAGCTTCTCGGGATAGTCTCTTCCCGGCATGGTGGTAACAGCATCCTCGAATACAATCATCGTATCGCGAAGTCCCTTTTGGCGAAGCAGTATGCTATGGTCGCTCCATAGTTCTTGATATGCTTCGGTAACAACGAATATCACATCATATGCGTCAGGGTCTAAATCATAGAGCGAATTGTAGCCAGATAGCATTTCCGGATTTATTACGAGATTCGATATATCTTGCTGGATAATCGCATGAGAGACCGGCGTCATCCGTTCCGGCGAGATATTTTCTCTTGAATCGATGGCTGTTTCGAGCTGGATTCTGCAGCTTGCAAGATATTCTAATTTTTGCTGTTTGGGATTGTATCGAATCGGTTTAATAATCATTCCAGCGATTTTATAACCGGATTTATTGCCGGTTTTGGTAAGCGTCAGATTTTGCTCGGGATACCATTTATCTTGATTGTAGATATTATAGCTTTGCGGAGTAAATCCCGGCTGCTTCTCATAGATTCCGGGAATTGGAAGGATATAAGGTTCCTGGAAAGGATAGATGTTAATATCTTCATCGAGTGCCTGCCAATTTTGCTCTATGATATTGGTTTTTATTGCTCTTTCGCCTGGAGGCAGAAGCACAGAGATTGGCTCAGACACGAGCTGCGGAGAACCAGGCTTGCCATCTAATGCGCCATTTTCCAGATAGACTTTGGCATACTCACCATCTTTCTCGAATATAAAATCATCCGGCGAATAGTTTATATCAATTTCTATAACTGCGAATAGAGAAATGCTAGATAGAAGTATAGCAGCGATTAGAAACATATGCAGATTACTCTGATTTTGCACAATGGCCTCCCGTTAATATTTTTCTAATTTCAATATACTATATATTTGTTTGGGATGCAAGGCTTTGGTTTTTGGGGGAGGGATGTCCACTTCAGGGGGGATATAGAGAGGCAATTGGATAAATGGTACCCTCGGCTCCGCTCGGGCACCGGTTTCAATTATATCATTTTTTATTCTGGCTATCTTTTATATCCTTTTCTGTTTTGTTGCAAAATATTCAGCTTAATAAAAAAGGAGACAGCCGAAGCTGCCTCCCACCTGAATCATAAGAATTATAGATTCTATTAGTTCGTGCTGCGTGAAATCTCATACCAATCTGTGCCATCGGAAACAAGCGTCAGTACATCGTCTGCGGTTGCGGAGAATGAGTTGTTTAGTTTTAAATTGCCTCCATCGGTAACTGTAAGAACAGATTCGAATATAAGATGAATAACAGTTCCGGCTGGAAGCGCATCGATGCTTGTTATGCCAGTGGTTCCTGTAACTGTGAAAACATTGCCCTCTGGTAATGTCACCGATGCTGCAGATGCCACTGTTGCCATGCCCTGATCAAGTGTACCATTGATCTGAACATCATTTTCGCTGGCATCGACAAATAATACATTGTCGTCTGTGCCATCGATTCTGAAATTTGCAGCATTATTATTGGCATTATTGAAATGGAAATCAGCATCTACGATATGGAATGTATTGGACTCACCCGATGCATCGAATGCGCCAGTACCAAGCCTTCCGCGGAAACCGAATGAGCTGCTTCCCACTGTCAATCCATAACCGCCTGGAATTGCAGAATACTCACCAGTTATGACATTATCTTCACCACCACTAATAGTGGAATAAGTACCAGCTGCATCTATTGTATTATTGTTTCCGCCGATAATCGTTGAATATAGAGCCTGTGCCGAGTTACTATTTCCGCCACATACCGAAGCATAATCGCTTGTGGCTTCATTACTATGTCCACCTATAACACTAGACCTTTCACCAGAAGCAGTATTCCTGTATCCTCCACCGACAGAAGCGCCAGCAGCACTTGCGTTATTTTCGCTACCCCCGCCGACAGAAGAATAATTGCCTGATGCAGCATTTGAATTTCCACCGCCGACTGTGGCATCGTTATTGGAAGCTTCATTATTGTAACCTCCACCGACAGTAGCATAGGAATAATCGAAGCCGGATGCGCCAGTAATCGATGCCCAGCCTATATTGATATGCGTATTCGAATTAGCGCCATAGAGCGTATTCGCATCGCGCGAAATATAGCCGTGAATATTAATATTATCATCGATTTTGATTACATCGCCAGCCGCCTGAATTGAATCCACGATTATCTCGCCAGTAACCTTGAAATTCTCCAGCATAACGATTGTATCCACATTTGTGGAATATATCGTATCCATATCGCTGGTGGTTACGCCGCCAGAACCGATGCTGTCATTTGCTGGAATCCATTCACCAGTTGCATTGTCCCATTTCAAAACCTGTCCGTCAGTCGGAGCTGTGGATGTAACATCGACATCGTAAAGCTCGCCGATGGAATTGTCTTCGAGGCTGTCCGCACGGAGCGAGCCATCGAGATTTGTATAGATATCGTCAACATCGGTTATCTGAAGTTCGAGTTCTGCTTCTGTTGAAGCAGGCGTTCCTCCTGTGGCATCGGTTGCGACAATCCAGTTTGTGCCGTTCCATTTCAGGACTTCGCCTGCTGCTTTGCCAGTGGTATCGACATCGCTAATGTCCGCTAGAATATTATCAGAGAGATCATCGGCCTCATTATCTATCGAAACAGTCATCGTACTACCAGCATCTGAGATTGCAAGCTGATTTGTTCCATCATTCCATGAGAAAGCTGTATTTAATTCATTCTCCGGGTCATTGTCGGCATCATCGACATCATCGGAGCCTACTACCCAATTTGTTCCGTCATATTCCAGAATCGAACCGGCTGTATTGCCTGTAGTATCGACATTGGCCAGAGCGCCGATAACATCATCGGTGATATCATCGTCTGTAAGTTCGCCATCATTGTCGGTATAGATGTCTGTTGCATCAGTAATTTGAAGCTCGAGTTCTGCTTCTGTTGAAGCAGGCGTTCCACCGGTTGCATCGGTTGCGACAATCCAATTTGTGCCGTTCCATTTCAGGACTTCGCCTGCTGCTTTGCCAGTGGTATCCACATCGCTAATATCGGCGAGGATATTGTCGGATAAGTCATCTTCGGCAAAGCGTGAATCGACATAGCCTTTTGTGACTAGCGTGCTATCATTATCGCCGATTGCAGTAGGGGCGGTTGCATAGGCCTTGCCATTGATATAGACATCATCATCCAAAAATAGGCTATCGCCGGCAGCCTGAATGGAATCAGCAATAAGCTCGCCGAAGATATGGAGAGCTTCATTGACATAGAGAGTATCTCTAAAAGCTAATTCTAGAGTATCATCTAAAGAAGCATACATCGTTGGTACCCAGTTTGTGCCATTCCATGTGAGGACATTACCAAGAGAAACTCCGGATGTATCTACATCAGCAAGCTCACCAATGCTATTGTCATATAGGCTGTCATCCCAGAGATTGCCGTCATTATCGGTATAGACATCGGCAACATCGATAAGTTGAGCCTCGAGGCTGTCCTCGAATTCAGCAGCATCGCCGCCAGCATTATCTGAACCGGGAACCCATTCTGCGCCGTCCCATTTCAGTACCTGGCCAGTACCAATACCGCTTGTATCCACGTCAGTGAGCCTTGATAGCCTCATAGCTGCGATAAGTGAATCCAGCGCATCTTTGATAGTATTACCAGGAACCGATGAATCATTATCGATCTGGCCAGCAAACTGTTCATAGTTTATCGTGCCTGTGCTTGCCGGGTCGATTCCGCCCTGAACCTGCGAATTTCTAAGGTCGAGTCGGCCATCGATTGTCCAACTGCTTAGCAGGAATGAATTATATGCGAATACCGAAACACCAGTTGGCACAGTAACAGAATCGGAGCTTGCAATTCGGCAACCATTTGGAACCCATGCGAAGCTCGCCCCACCGCCGATATTGAATTCTGGAGTGCCGGAGAAATAGACACCGTTCATAATCTGTGCGCCGCCTGCGCCCCAATTCGGGACATTTGCTCCATCGTCCATATTGAATTCGATACTGTCCTGAATCTGACTGCTTTCGAAATATGACCAATTTAGATTATTGAAAGTCATTTTTTCTGTGATATAGGCATTTTTGGCAGTGAAATTATTGATACATGTAATATCGATTGTGCCAAAACGTCCGCCATTGCCAGCTACCCAATTACAGCGGTCGAAAATGACATCGCCAAAAGCGGTTGTGCCATTAGAACCGGCAATAACAAATGGTGCGCCGAATGTGAGATTCTCGACCTTGAGCTTATCGAGATTATCATTATTAGCTGTCGATTGGAAAGCATTGCCGGCTGCCGGCTCGATATTGACCGTGCCTTCACCCTTTATCCAGATTCGCTCTAGTGCGAGGTCTTCCAGGATTATGCCTTCATTGTATTCGCCTGTATGAATAACTATCATAACAAATGTATGTGTTGCCTGAACTACTGCTGCTTCGGTGATTGCTGCAGCAATTGTCAAGAATGGCTTTTCGATGGAGCCATCTGCTGTGGCATCATCGCCATTTTTGGCCACGTGAATCGTGGCATCGATATCGGTGCTTGTGGCAGTTGCCATAGCATCGACATAGCTCTTGGTTGTTAGTACTGCCGATGTATCTGTTGCGATAGTTGTATCCGAATAGACTTTACCATTAACGTATGTATTGTCATCGAGGAAGAGGCTATCGCCTGCTGCCTGTATGGAGTCGGTAATAAGTTCGCCCATGACTTTAAGATCCTCAGAAACCACCACAGTATCATGGCGTGTTGCATAGAGAGTATCAAAATATATCGACTCATCGAGAGCTGAAAGATCGACATTCCATGTCGCACCGGTATCTCTTATCGCCAAAGTATGTGTACCATGATCATAGGAGAAATCTTTAATAAGCTCATTTGTATTGGATGTGTCATCGCTTGCGATATGGTTATTAAGAAGTGTCTCGAGAACCAAAATATCGCCAGAATTACCAACAATATCCATAGCATTGTCGAAGACCTGCTGGTCCAGCTCATCGAGTGCGCCATGAAGATTTGCCAGGGACATATAATGAAATTCGGATAGAGTAGTCATCTGTACATCCAGGTCTCGAACGCCAGTTCCATCGATGGTGATAATTCCTGTCAAAGAATCGACCTGAACAGCCACAGAGCCAGAGCCTCTTAATTGCAATGTATCAAATGGCGAGCTGGCATCATAGCCTATTGATCCATCGTAAACTGAATAGAATAGGTCCTGAATTTCATTTGTCGCACTTGTATCATTGTCTTCTACTATGTGATCGCCAATCAATGTGCCTATTGAATCTATATCATTGTCATTATTAGAAACTGCGCCGTTGGTCGAATCGATTCTGGCCGAATGAGCTAAAATGCTATCGAGATTGGCAGCAATATCATCGTCATTATCGGATACGGCATTATTTGTCGAGTCTATTCTGTTAGAGTGTACCCGAATGCTATCTAGATTGGCAGCTATATCATCATCATTGTCGGATAAGGCGTTATTTGTTGAGTCTATTCTTGTCGAGTGTGCCCAAATGCTATCGAGATTGGCAGCAATATCATCATCATTATCCGAGACTGCGATATTTGTCGAGTCTATTCTGGCCGAATGAGCTAAAATGCTATCGAGATTTGCGGCGATATCATCATCATTATCAGAAACAGCAAGATTTGTAGAATCAATTCTTCCTGAATGTGCCAAAGTGCTATCGAAAAGCGCCACGATATCATCGTCATTGTCGGATACTGCGCTATTTGTCGAGTCAATTCTTGCCGAATGTGCAATAATGCTATCGAGATTGGCATTAACACGGTTGCTTATGGCATCGGCATAGTCTTTTGTGATAAGGACGCTATCAGGATCGGCAGGGTCGGTATAGTCCGAGAATGCCTTGTCCTGAATATGGATATTTCCACCGAAATAGGATTTGCCATCTTCAGCATAGATTGCAAAAAGGCCATCGGTTGTTGAAATACCCGATAAATCCTGGATATAAAGTCCATAGTAATTATCGATTGTTGCGCTATTATTGGGCGTGGCAAGGTATTGGCCATAACCATTTTGGATATATCCATCATTTGTCAGGCGCGAATAGGTTACATATGCATGATCCATAGAGCCAGATTCATAATTAACTACACCGGAGCGTGTACCGAATGATTGAGCGATATTGGCCATTCCTTCATTCCAGACATAATTGTCGGCGCCCATAATATACCCAGCTACATCAACATCCGATACTACATGAACCTGCCCTGTATGGCCCCGAGTAACCATCGGAGCATCTGGATTATGATCGAGCCAGAGCTGTGAAATTGTTCCTGATATAATATCGCTTGCCGGATTATAGCTATCCGATAGAGTCATTCCCGCATCGATAAGCGTCAATTCATATGGGCCGGTTCCATCGCCATGTTCTCCTATGATAAGGTGTCTCCCCAAGCCATCATCGGTGCCATTTATATGTGAATAGCCATGAGTTACGGTATTATCATCAAAAGCAATCGAGTCGCCTACTGCCTGAATAGAGTCTGCGATAAGCTCGCCATTTACGCTGAGGTTAGCCATCAAATAGACTGTATCCTCGAGATTGCCCTCGAAGGAACGAATTGTATCGAATTGTGCAGTTCTTGTCCATAGGCTGTCCCAATAGATATCGGAGCCATCGGTTTTGAGAATCTCGCCGGCCTGCCCGAAGGAAGTGCCATCATGGATTCCGGCTGTTAGATAGGTATCGCCAGAGATATGAACATCATCGCCGAAGTGATGTGCGCCGCCATTGGTGTAGATAGACCAATTTGTGCTTCCAGCAGATTGTTCGTCTATATATATGCCATAATTAGTATTGATAGAACCTGTATTAGAAGGTGTCGGTATGAAGTGTGAAGCAGCAAAATATATTGCACCAATATCATTTGAATATGTTGAATAATTGGCTATCACAGTATCGATAGCACTCATGCCAATATTATTGACAATATCTCTTGTTCCCACAACCATGCATTCGACAGGCAGGGATGAAGTAACATTGACAATATTATTGATACCGCTTGAGACAAGTGGGTTGCCCATCGAGAAGTTAAGATTTGTCTCTGATGAAATTCCATAAACCATATCAGACATCGGGTCAAAGCTTCCTGTAACTTCATATGCAGCATCTATCATGGCATTATCGTATGGGCCAGAACCATCGCCATGTTCGCCAATGACGAGATGTCTATTGCCAAAACCCCGGCTAATTTCGACCGGTGCTTGTGGAGACATTGTTCCGAAGCCGGCACTTCCGCCATCTTGAATGAAAATGCCATTTTCATCATCATCGAAAAGCCTGAGTCCATCGCCATCGCGAGCGCGAATCTGGTCGGTTCCGATATATTGCATATCATTCTGCGACCATGAATTTAGCACATTGATATTTTGGACATCAGATAGTCCGACCTGTGCTTTTGTAACATTATGCGGATTGTCAAAATCTTCCATATGATCTGAAATATCATAACCATCGACAGTTCCGGTAACTGCAATATTTCCATCGACAGTAAGTTTTTCTTCCGGTGTATCATCGCCTATTCCGACATTTCCGATAGGCATCGAAGACATATCATCGCCATCGAGTCGCCAGTCGTCATCTCCTGCAAAGTCTGTCCACATTATGCCATCGCCGGTATTAACAATAATCTGGCCACTGTCGCCTTCTTCGCCGAAGAAATCGATAATATGTCCTTCGATTATGATATTGCCGCCGAAGCTGATATTATTCGTAGCACCATCTATAACAAAAACACTGTCATCTGTGCCATGAATTAGAAAATTTGCCGGTTCATTTCTGGGATTGAAATTGAAATGTGCATCGATTATATGGAAAGTTTCTTCCCATGGGGAAGCATCATAAACCGAAAGCGGATATTCGGAAAAGCCGCCGCGGAAACCGAATGACCTTTCGCCGACTGTAAGATAACCACCGCCAGGAATTGTTCCTCTTTCAGCATTCACGCTATTTTCGATACCCCCGGAAACGGTGGCATATTCTGCCATAGCATTATTACCGCCACCACCGGAAACAACCGAACTATTATGAGATGCCATATTCGAAATACCACCAGAGACAGTGGAACCATCGCCAGCAGCAATATTATCAAAACCACCTGATACAGTACTGTGTTCTTTATTAAGCCCGATTTCGCCGGTAACAGAATTGGTACCGAAGTTTATATGCGTATTTTTGTTTACGCCGAAGAGATTATTTCCGGCAGCTCCTCGTGCCAGCCCTTCATTGCGTTGAGTGTACAATACAAAATCATCAGAACGCCAGTCAGAATTGAGGCCGACAACACTATCTGCTATTTGAGAACGGAAGGCATAGGCTTCTGTTGTAAGAGGCTGCCGCGGCGACATAAGATCGCCATCGATTACTATCTCCAGATAATATTGTTCATCAAAAGGCAATTCTATGGTATTGATAGTCCCCAAATCGACAGAAAACAGTCCCTTTTCGACATATACCCCAGGATGCGTCTCGCTCCATAGCGGAGAGCTACCAGTGTAAGATGCATAGATTCTGAAAGTCATTGAATATGTGCCATTTATACCATGGCCATCATCACGGTCTGATAATTTTCCCTGATAGCTCATTATTCCAGGCACAGATAATGCCAGTGAAACAAGAAGCAAAATCATGGAAATTAAAATTGCTTTTGACAAATTCATAAGTCTCCTCGGTTTATAATTTCTTTTTGCCCATTTACATCGAGTTTTACTTTAGCAAACTGTACTACTTCCTTATAATATGTAAATTTTCCCAAAAGATGCAACAATTTATTAAAAAAATATCAAAAAAAATTGAAATTAAATCAATAAATAACAATAAAATATGCGCTATAGGTTGCGTATTTGTTTATGTATCCCTTCTATCTATTTGATATTAAGATAGTTAATAGGGATGATAATATTGAAAATCCAAGTATTCATTGAAAATCTTTCAGCGAATTTTTTTGAGAGTTTTCTTATTATTTCGATTGCAGATATACAAAGGTTTAATATTTTATACTCGAGATTTTGAGATTGGAGTGATTTGGATAGTTTAGTTTCATGGATGAAACAGGTTCCTTTTATCGGTGAGATTTTTGCTCTTATGACAGCATTTATTTGGGCGGTTGCTGTGATATTTTTCAAAAAGAGCGGTGAAACTGTTCATCCTATCATGCTAAATCTATTCAAGAACTCTCTTGCTTCGGTATGTATTCTGATCACTATGCTTGTGCTTGGTATTCCACTTTTTCCGGATGTCCCTGGACATTACTATATTATTTTGATAATTGCTGGAGCATTGGGCATTGGAATTGCCGATACGCTCTTTTTTGTCAGTCTGAATCATCTTGGTGCCAGCATATCTGCGATTGTTGCATGCACATACAGCCCCAGCATGATAATTCTTTCTATCGCTTTTCTCGGCGAGAAGATTACTGCACTTCAAATAGCCGGGACCAGCCTTATTATAATGGCGTTTATCCTGACAGCCAATAGGCGAAAGATAATGCATATCAGCAAAAATGATCTTCGAATAGGAATTACAACAGGTATTCTTTCGCAGGTTATCATGGCTATTGGCGTAATTATGACAAAGAGGATTCTCGATTTGCAGAATCTTCTATGGACATCCGAAGTGCGCTTTGTTGGCGGGCTTGCAATTTTGGTTATCATTACCATTTTCCATCCCAATAGGAAAAACATCGTCAAATCGCTATTTGGCGGCCATAAGTGGACTTATACGATTGCAGGTTCATTTGCGGGGGCTTATATGGCGCTCGTACTCTGGCTTGCCGGTATGAAATATGCTAGAGTATCGATTGCGGCGGTTCTTAATCAAACCAGCGAAATTTTTATTTTCATTCTCGCCGCAATTTTCCTCAATGAGGCCATAACAAAGGATAAGACCATAGCGATTATTCTCGCATTTATCGGTGCCGTTTTCGTTACTATTAGTCATATGTAATGGTGATTCTAAGGAGCATTACATCGACTTGCAAATAGCTTAACAAGAAGAATCCTGGGGTAAAATATGCTTGACTTTTGGGGGTTGATGTGGTAGTTTAAGATATTATATGGGATGTTTGTTGTCGAATTGAAAAGTAGGATATTAGACATAGTTAAATTCGTTATAATATGTAAAATATTGTTAAGGGCATAGAAGACATCTAAGATATCTACAAACAAGAATCGAAAACAATGCAAGTAATTTACGAACATAACGATAACCAAAGAAATGGTTATCAGGGTATAAAACTTGATAGGAACGAGTGC
>JBKHBT010000019.1:0-43134 GCA_046542255.1 Candidatus Zixiibacteriota bacterium
GCTTTAGAAGCGACAATGCGCAGTTCCGCATTGTCCTACTTCTCATCACAAAGATAGGTAAAGCCTTTGGATTCTATAGATTAATTATTCAATATAATTTCTATATGGCTTTGGAAGAGATAATTCTATTGCCCAAAATAGATTTAATGGTTATTATTAAGCCAATAAAAATCCAATAAAGGAGGAAATATGGCGATTTATACTGTTCCAATTATTATTGTAGTTTTCTTGCTACTTAGCGCAATTCGTATTCTAAAAGAATATGAAAGAGGCGTTGTTTTCAGGCTTGGACGTGTTATAGGCAAAAAAGGCCCGGGTCTTATTATACTCGTCCCGATGATCGATAAAATGGTGAAGATTAGCTTAAGAACAGTCGTTCTGGATGTCCCACCGCAGGATATTATCACAATGGATAATGTTTCGGTCAAGGTTAATGCTGTGGTATATTTCCGCGTCTTCGACCCTATTCGTTCTGTCGTGGATGTCGAGAACTATCTATATGCAACGCAGCAGCTTGCGCAGACAACATTACGCTCTGTCCTGGGTGAAGTGGAAATGGATGATCTGCTATCCAAAAGAGACCAGATCAATTCAAAGCTTCAGGACATTATCGATAAAGCCAGCGATTCATGGGGAATTAAGGTCTCGATGGTCGAGATTAAGCATGTTGACCTTCCCGAAGAGATGCGCCGTGCAATGGCTGCCCAGGCTGAAGCCGAAAGAAATCGCCGGGCAAAAGTCATTAATGCCGAAGGTGAATTCCAGGCATCACAAAGGCTTTCTGATGCGGCAAGGATTCTCAATGAGAACAAAGGGGCTATGCTGCTACGTTATCTCGATACGGTCAATAATATTGCAGCAGAGAACAACTCCACTACGCTATTCCCGATTCCTATCGACCTTTTCAAACCATTTATCGACATGGCAAAATCCGTCACGGATAAGAAATCCGATTAGCTTTTCGATAATACGATAGAAATTAGCTCCCGGAATATTTTCGGGGGCTTTTTTTTTATATATATTAAAATATAGTTTGACTATTTATATTTTGTATTATTATAGTTGTGTAAACTAAAATTTATAAGATGGTATGATGCAAAGACTAATATTATTGGCTCTATTAGTCATGATAGTGTCTGTGAGTTATGCAGTAACCACTGAAGCCGGTTTACTTTTTGGAAGTGACTGCTATTGTCCAAATGCAACGGCGAACTGCGACTGCCATTATCGCTTCGAACCATGTGATTATCCTATTATTGATGATTTCTTTGATGCTTTTAGACAAAGTAGTAGTTTTGATCATGAAGATCAGGATAATATTTATCTAAAAGCAACGATATCATTTAAAGATGGCAATGGTATTCCATATTACAAAGCAACTCCAAATGGAACAAAACTTATTGCAATCAACAAAGCAGAAAAAGAAAAATGGTTCAATGAAAACTGTAATTGAGAAAATTGAAATGCCAGCGAAAAATGCTGGCATTTCTATATTTTTCAGGCTATATTTATTTTATGTTTTTTTTGTAGGACTGGTCGTGTTTTCTAAAAACTCTTATTCAGAAATTCAAAAACTAGGAGATATGAAACTAAAAAAAATCGAAACAATAGAATTGAAAAAAAATAGTATATTCTATTATCATCAAATTCGTGATGATATACTCCCTTTTCTTCAACTAAAGTCTATCGGTAATGAAATTGTTTTTACTGACAATGATTATGGTTTGTCTTTTATTACTCCAAAAGGAGAAAGAATTAGCAAGCAACTAATTGCAGAAGCAGTAAATCCGATTGTTCAAGAATGTTTAGGTAATGATAGATACCTTCTTTTTTCGATGACTCACAGGACAGCTGGCATCTGGAAGAAGAATTCACCAGATCCAATAAGGGTTTTAAGATTGAATGGTGAGTTTTTTCCATCTTTTGTAAGTCTTTATGATAAGAATACTTTATTGGTCTTTTTGTATATGCACGAAAAAATATCAGAACCTGGTAAAGCCAAAATAATGCTCATAGATTTTTCAGATGATATGCAAAAAGCGGGAACAATTGTTGAAGAGAGACTTGTTTATACAACAATTAATGAAAACGTAGAAACTAATCCCACTTATGGTATCAAAGTTCCTGATGGGAGATACCTCATGCTATTAGCTAACTCTCAGCTAATAGAACTAAACTCAACGCTTGAAGCTGTTTATGTTTATGAAATTATCAATGATTTTCAAAAAAATAATGAGAGAAGTAAAAAAGATAAAAAATCTCTATGTGATTATCCAGCAATGAATAACCCTATGGCAATTTATAAAGAACAATACCTTTGTATCGAAAGATATCCTAATGAAAATACAAGGAAATTAGATATCTGGGATATAAATAATCGGGAATATATAGGTGATTTTTCTTATGACGATAAAAGATTTGTAACTGCTGACGAAGAAAAGATTATTTTTATTGATGCAGAGACAGAAGATGATTTACGGATTGGTTACTACAACCTGATACTTGATTCTAATCAAAAGCTTTCTCCTGTTTTGGATATTATATTAAAATCCCCCATCTCCAATGAGAAATATAGCCTTGTCTCTGTTTTGCCTAAAATTGATAAAGAATTGATGATTTTTTTTACTGAACCTGATAATTGTACAATGATGTCTTACCACTTGCTATCAAAAGAAAAATCTCTTCCGGATGCTTTTTTCTGCTTAAGTGGTGCAGAGAAACATTATCTTTTCTCTATGACAAATTCATTTGTCAATAGCGAAAATTCTAAATCTCTGAATATAGACCCAGATTTAGTTTCTGATTTACCTTATGCTATGCTTATAGATGACAAATTCAAGATTCACAATACCTACTCAAGAGATGATATAATAAAGATGTTGGATGGAGATACGTAAATCTTGTAAAAATAAAGAGTAAACTAAATAGCTCTTTTAAAGCCATATATATAACATATATATAATACTTAATATATATCCCCAAAAGGCTTTACTGATGTTTTAGCCTGAAAAGTATGACAATGCGGAACAGCGCATTGTCTGGATTCTGTTTTAAGCAACGATAAAATTGGCCCATTTGCTCAATTACAGATGACTTATAGTTAATAATAATAACCCAACATAGTGATTTTTGAAAAACCTGATAAACAAGTCTCTCATGCTTTGTATCAAGGTAGTAATGTGTAAAACCATCATCTATAATTTCTCGAATAACTCCTGCTATGGATAATAACCATCACGCGGCGATTTATTGCTCTTCCTTCAGGAAAATCATTATTACCGATAACTTCCTCGCGCCTTTCGCCATCCTGCCAAATCATTATTGAATATGGCTTTTCGCTGGAATGGCCTTCGGCAGAAATCGATGCGCCACTTTGCCGTAGCCAATTATCCAGAGAATCATATTCGAGGCCGAGCTTTATCGACATTGCCTGCTTCAAGTTCTCTTGTACCGACACGGCGCGCTGGTCAGAAAGCCTTTGATTGCGGCCGATTGTGCCAATTATATCGGTATGCCCTTCGACATTTATCCATGTAGAATCGGCTTTTTCGATGGATTCTATTACATCTTCGGCGATGCGATAAAGCCTGTCCTCAAGGAATTTTGATTCAGGCGTTGGACGGTCGAATTCAAATTGCACCAAAAGCAGCTTCTTCGTGATTTCAAATGAGCCATCGATATTGGTTTCGATAGTCTCCGGTGCGATGCAGGTAGCCTTTTGACCGAGATTATCATCGATTTCGAGTTCCAGGTTAAATCTCCTGTCGATTGTCATAATATCGCCATGTTCATTTCGGAAATCCCAGCTTTGCTTCGATGGAATTTCGCCATCGCCTCTTGCTATCAAAAAACCATTATTCAGGGCTTCAGATGGTTTTTGTGGGATAATAGATAATTGCCATTTTTTAATCTTTTCTCCGGAATAATCGATATTTATCTTAGCTTCTGGATGCTGCTTGGGTTCATAGTCTCTCGAAGCATGGACAATCATAGGCTTATAGAGCAAGCCATCGATGGATAAGATTTCTTCGACATCATTAGATTCTCCAGTCATTCTGGCAAATGAAGGCAAAATCCTATGATGAAATATCTCTGGCAAATTGCGCTTTATCTGTTCCATTTTTGCTATTGCGCGATTTAATGCATCTTCAGGGTTTTGATTAACATCGTCTGCTGCAATCACGAGATAAAGGCCGGGATTGCGCTCGAGCATTCTGGCGCGATTATCTAATCTATTATCGATTCTGGCAAAAATTTCGACACGGCGATTTTCCTGTTCATAGAGATTTCGCTGTTTGGGTATCAGGCCTTTTTCGGGAAGGCGAAGGTCGTAGATATTCCAATTTTCGGGAATATAGAGCCGATTTTTTATCGAATTATTTCGTCTAATAAGCTCATCGAAGACATTCGTGGCTCTTGCCCTTGCAAGCTCCCTGTCTTGAATTTCAGACCTTTTTTCAAATGGAGCAATATATCCTTTGATTTCGATACTGATATCTGGATTATTCGAAATCCTCGATGCAATGATATCCAGCAAATCAGAGAAACGTTCCGGAATTTCTGATTCAAGCTCCTCGAAAAAAACAACCGGCACGAGGCCTTCGTCCTGATAGGTATAGCTGAGATTATTGAGTGTCATTTCATTGGGAGATATATGCACCTGGCAATTTGGCTTTTCGGCAATATCCAATTTGAATAGGCATCTATCTGCAATGCCTGTTTCATCTTGAATAATCATTTGGCCAGAAATATTGCGCGAATCCTCGATAGGTACCTTAAATTGAAAATTTATTGTGTCTGATGGAGCGATGGCGGGTATCATCTCCTTCTTGATTGTCTGGTTTTCTATCTCGAACAAAAGGTTTGAAAAATTGCTTTTGGCATCGCCAGTATTTATTACACTAGCTTCGATATTTGCTATTTCTCCGGCTTTGAAAATCTTCTGTGGCACTTTGCAATCGATAGCCAAATCTGCGCTCGGAACCGGCGGTTTGATGGAATAATTGATACCTGCACGAATCTGCCCAGCGAAATCACGGCTTTTAGCAAATGGATATGAATATGCAAAATCGAGACCGAGATCGGGAATAGTGGGCAAATCGATGCCGAGTCCGATATTCACGTTTCGCGATGAAAGCCCGCCGCGGAATAGGAAAGTTTCCGATAGTCCATAGTTTTCGATTCCAAAACCCCATATGAATTCTTCTTCGCTGGGCACATCCAGAGAATATGCGGCATCCCATGAAATAGTCGAGCCAATCTGCTGAAAATCATATAGAATCCCGCCACGGATTTCCATCGGTTCCAGCAGCTTATCGGCTATTCCAAGCTTTGGCTGGATAATATTGCTAATAGAAAATGCCGTTCTGAAAAGGTTCTCGACCTCATACATTGCACCGACAGAAAAACCAATGCCGGATGAACTCGTTTTGTCTGCAAAAACCGGATCATTGAATTGCTCCGGATTGGTATAATGAAAATTCGTATCATCGAAATTATCCAGGATTATTTTTGGCGCTATAGCAAGTCTGAGATGATTTATCTTCATCATAAAAGGCAAATCGGCTTGAAACCTTCTATACATCGAGCTTCCACCTGTCGAAATAGCCACCGCTGTGCCAAATCTTTCTGTGGCATAAGTCGCAGCCAGGGCAGCTTCGAAAATATTATCATCGAGCCTCAAATGATTTTGGGAATAGTCTGCTGCAAAACCCCATCCATATTGCCAACCAGCCACAGGAGACTTTGAGATGGAAATAGGGTCGTTCTCCCTGGCTGAAAAAGCTCCACCCAAAGCCATAGAACGCGCAGAACCATTTCCAAATACAGGAAAAGACAATATTGATAAAATAGCCAATATAATAGCCGAATAAATTATTAAATGTCTATCGTGCAAGATACACCGTCCCCCGGCAGATAATTGAATCACCGACTTCAACAATATAGAGATATATTCCCTGCTGCATTTTGGCAGATGAGCTATCATATCCATCCCAAACAGCATTCGGTGGCAAGATTTCTTTGACCATGCGATTTTGCATATCAAAGATAGTTATTCTATAATTGCTGTTTTCTATATTGGGGAAGTTGAAAATTGCGAGGTCATTTTTACCATCATTATTCGGGGTAAATGGAGATGGCGAGACATCGCAAGGCTCTTCGGCAATCTCGACTTCAATACAATCTCGATTATTGCTCTCATCGCTCTCAGCAATTTTATCATTATAATCGAGCAGGACACAAATTTCGTGATTTCCTGGCGATGAAGGTATTGTATATTCAATTTGAGCAATATTGCCGGTATTTAACCTATCATAAAATTCTTCGTAAATAAAATCGCTATTCAAAAATATAGCGACTTTGAAACTATCACAGTCGGCTATTCCGGAATTTCTAAACTGGCAAGAAATATATATTGAATCCTCGGAAATTGAATCTGTCAATGAGATAATCTCAAGATCGGCAAATCCCTTGATAAAATATTCGAGAAGAATCTCGGAACGATTACCTCCGCAAAATTGCGCCTGGTCTTGAGCAATAATTCCTATCTGCATGAACCTTCCAGTGATAAGTGTGCTATCTAATTCAAAAGATATTAATTCTCCATCGAAATCAAAGGATGTTTCAATGCCATCGATAGTCATTTCAATGGAATCAATGTCTATTCCTGAATGGTCATCTAAAATGGCGTATTCGAAATAGAAATCAAATGGGTCTATCGTATCGGCTGGGCTAAGAGCGGTTTCATCGAAATAGGGCTGCTGCAAATCAAGCCATAGATTAATCTCTGCTGTATCAGAGGCTATCGAATTATAATTTTCGCCATAAGCTTCGATGATGTAAATTCCGCTGGAATCAAATGGTTCTGCCGGCATGAAATAAAGCGTATCATTTCGATACTGGAAATCATCTATTCCTGCGCCATCGAGCGACATTTGAATAGTGGATGTATCTATTCCAATGATATCGAATAGATAAAATGCAGCTTCCTGGCCATCGCATGAAGACCATGTGCTATCCGGTGGGAAAATCGGCCGAAGAACCGGCCCGGACAAATTTGCAAAATAGGATAGAATCGTATCAGCCATATTTGAGCCGCAGCTATCTATGCAATCATCGTCTGCAAAGGCAATGATATGGATCGAATCGCCATTTTCATATCCAGAAAGACTTATCGAAGTATCGGCATAATATCTTTCTAATAGGCCGGAAGGTTCTGCCATAATAATGATAGAATCGACAGCGACATCTCCGCAAATTGAATCATGGGCCTCGATTGCGATATTAAAACTGCTTTCGTTAATAAAAGTTTCTTCGGGAGCATCTATATTGAAAATCGGCGGCTTTGTGTCTATAATAAAACTTTCGGAAATTGGCATGGTAATGTTTTTACCCGAATTATCTAGCAGACTATCTAAACTAAAATCTATCTCTACATTTTCTGTCAGGCCAGTATCCGGCATCCAGATTGCCAATGCCACAGTCGAATCTCCAGAATGAGTGAATTCATAAAAATCATCTTTTTCATATATTTCGTCATCGAGAATCAACCTAACATAGTCCAAATCGATACCATAGCTGCTTTCGAAACGGAAAACAAGCTCCAAATCATCGCAATTAAGTATAATATCTCCATCATCATTCGAATCGGTTGGCCGGAGAAGCTCGCCATAAGGTTCACGCAAATCGACATCATAGCTCCAGCAAAAAGTATCGGTATTCGATGGGCAATAGTCTGCACAATCATCAGAAATAACTGCGCAAACATCGAGCAAGTATCCATCGAATATTCCTTCGATATATAATGGATCATCCAGTGTGGAATATGTAGTTATAAAATCGCCATCCTGATTATAAAATGTTACCGACCACATATCCAGATATGAATCCAATAATCCACACACAGAATCGCTGGTTTCTGCGCTAATTAAGACATCGGAAGTATTGATATTAAGCAAAGAATCGGGCGAAATCGACATTATAAAGGGCGGTTGCCTATCGAAAATTAGGCTATTGCATGGTAATGAATCGGCCATGCCGCCGCCTTCTGTCATGATATTATCCAGGCAGAAGTAGATGCTATCATAATCTTCCCAGAATCTCATAGGCGGTGAAAAAGTTAAAGTATCGTCTTCATAGAAGAGCCATGTCGAATCTATATCGAAAACTACTGAACCTATAGTTGTTTCGATACTCGATAAATCGATCGGCTCATCAGAATCTATCGCCCATCGAATCTCGAAATCATCGCAGGTAGCAATAATCCTTCCATCGCCATTTAGGTCTGATGGTTGAGCGATGGATGCAGTGATTGCTATGTCTTCGTATAATAGAAGGCTACATATTTCGGTGGTAGTATTGCAAAATGAATCCGAAGCAGTCAAATAGAAAACCAGATATTCGCAGCCGTCAGTTGACGGGACAATCAGGCTGGTAGAGCTATCAACTATAGAATAAGCCGAATCATCATCGCATAACTCGATTTCGATTCGATAGGAATCGATTGCTTCGCTGCTGCTCCATTCGAAATATAGCGAATCCCCTGTCATTACAGAATCGACATCGGGGCAAAATAGGCCTATCTCTGGTGCCTCGGAATCCAGGAAAATATCAAAATCATCGTATTCATCGGAACCATCGATAAGAATTCGCAAAGTGAATTCGCCAGATGTATCAGGTAAATCATTGCTAAATACCCATTCAAAACAATGTTCTCCAATCATTACACCCTCGCCAAAATCGCCATCGTCCGATATTATAGAATCGATAATATCGTAGAAATCTATCCCATCGGCCGAAATTTCGGCATCGACAGTCCAGAGACTGCCCGAGCAAAACGATTCAAGAGAATAACATATCTCGATTAGATTAAGGGAGTCGCAATCTGTTTCCTGTTCTATCGAAACTATATCGACATAGGCCGAACATGCAATATCTCTTGAAGCTTCAAAGATATGAATATTGCCATCATTTCCAGAAAAAGCAAAATCGGGCTTTCCGTCATCGTCTAAATCGCCGGTTGAAATACCATCGAAAGGAAAGTAATCTTCATCTATATGGTCTCCCCATAAACGAATAAAATCGCCATCATGAAAACCAAAGACGGTAATACTATCAGATTCCGATTCGATGATTAATTCTTCGCCTTCTACCATATAGGATAATTCGCCGCAACTTGCGCTTCTTGCATCGATAGAAAGCGTATCGGCCGCTTGCAAAAGCCCACCTCTATGGTCAAGGATGAGAAGCTCGGTGGATTTTTTCACGATAATCTCATCATCGCCATCTCCATCGATGTCGCCTTTTGCCAGAGGCACAACTCTGCCGACACTGGACCTTGTATCATAGATAAGGCCCCCAGCTTCGTAAATTTGCCATGCTATAAAGCCGCCCGAGCTTGAAGTAAGTTTCACCATAAGCTCCAATGCACCATCGCCATCCGAATCGAAGCCAGGCTCGAAAAGGTCGGCATAGAAACCGGAGCCTGTGGTGAAATTATGGTCGAGGTCGAAGACATCATCGGAAATATTATCGAATACATTGATATTTATTGGGCTGGCATTTCTTGCGGCAATCAATTCTATATCACCATCATTATCTTCATCGAAGCATGTAATAGCAGGCATTTGTGATGAACCGGTCAGAAAGATTGTGGACACTCTATCCCAAACATCATCACCACGGTTTTCGAAAACGCTAAGAAATGGCGAAGAATAACGTCCTATCCAGTATTCCATGATTCCATCATCATCGACATCGCCCAATGCCCATTTCATATCATCGATATCCAAAGCCATCGAGCTATAGGATAATTCAAAACTATCATCGCCTATTGCTTCCAAAATGCGAATAATATCACCCGTTCTGAAGAAAAGCTCTTTTCTTCCATCGCCATCATTATCGCCAGTATAAGAGCCATGTAGAATTTCGATATCTATATCGATATCGCTGGAATAAATCTCGATAAATTCCATCGATTGCGAAAAAGCTATCACAGGAAGTAGAATAAATATTATAATCCAAAAACGCAATTTACACCATCCATCAAATTTGTCGCAATATAAGCAAATAGTCTCAAATTTTCCAGAATTATTTGACATTTTCGCTATAATGTATTGACTTTCACCTTTTCTCCCATATAATATTAAGTATATGAAAAATACCTACCACATAATTATCTCTTTTAAAGCCATATATATAACAAATATATAATACTTAATATATATACCCAAAAGGCTTTACTGATGTTTTAGCCTGAAAAGTATGACAATGCGGAACAGCGCATTGTCTGTATATTGCTTCTATTTCTTGCGATATCATGCGATGAGGATAGTAATAATGATATGGTTTTGGACCCTCCAACTAATCTTAGCGCTACTGATATTCCTGGCGCGGTAGTTTTAACATGGTCGCCTGCAGAATATGAGTCCAATGCCTATTTCGCCGGCTATAATATCTACATTGCCGAATCATCGATAGTAGATATCGAGAATCCGGAAGAATTCCAATACAATGAGAATCCCTATTTCGTCAATTCTGTAGAGATTGGTGATCTTCAAATTGGTAAAACCTATTATATGCATATTAGAAGTGTCAGTGATATGCATGAGCTTAGCGATTGTTCTGAAGAAATCGCAATCGAGAATAATCTGGAAGAGCTTCATGCTCCATCGAATTTAAAAATCTCTGCCACAAGTAATGGCAAAAGCCTTTTGCTTTCATGGTCGGCCTGTGATGTCGAATCACCAACTTACAATATCTATTTCGAGGATTCACTGATAGCATCTGATATCGTAGAATGTGTATTTCTGCATGATAGCATCATGGCACTTGGGCAATACGAAGTCACAGCCAGTTACAGCGGTTTCGAAAGCGAGGCGGCTTTGGTATCTTCTTTGCCGGTTACCGGGCAGAGTGATTGGCTATATTTCATGGGCGATACTGTCGATGGATTCAACTGCTATGGTTGGGATAATAATGGCAATGGTTATGCTGGCCAGATTGAAGAATCACCTGATTTTGTTCATATTGTATTTGAACTTGGCGATGAACATAACTGGGCCAAATCGGCGCATTTTTATCTTTCGAGAGCGGTTACATATTTCAATGATAGAAATACCTATGAATATGCCGATATTCTGCAAATGTACCAGATAGCTTCGATGATTTCCAAACCGAAAGCTACAATATCGGCCTTACTCGCATTATAGTCTTAGCTGTCTCGATCGATGGTATTTATTATTATTTAAAGATTCGCTTTATCAATATAGGCCCATTTGGCAGAAGCCTTCGCCTTCAATATAAGTTCCAGAGTATTCCTGGGTTTAAGATTGTTTGAAAATTTTAGAATTATATCTACTTCCATTTTACGAAAATCCCTTGATTAGAGAGATTTCTATTTATATATTATTCTTACAAACCAATCAAGGAGGAAAAGTGGATTTAGAACTAGTAAAAATTGATTTTCCAGAAGGTATGAATATAATCTTTGGCCAGTCACATTTCATCAAGACAGTCGAAGATATCCATGAAGCTCTGGCGATTTCTTCGCCGGGCATTCGTTATGGGATGGCATTTGCAGAAGCATCCGGACCAAGGCTGATAAGAAAAACGGGTAATAATCCCGAACTGGTCGATATTGCTGTAAAAAATATACAAAATATTGGTTCCGGCCATGTTTTTCTCATAATCCTGGAAAATGTATTTCCAATCGCTGTAATGCATGCATTAAAGACTGTGCCTGAGATTTGCAATATATTCTGCGCTACTGGCAATCCGACATATGCAGTCGTTGCCCGAAATGAGCAAGGCGGCGGAGTGCTCGGTGTTATCGATGGATTTTCACCGGCAGCAGTGGAATCCGATAATGATATTGCTAATAGAAAGAAATTTCTGCGAGATATTGTCGAATATAAACAATAAAATCTGCATATGATATATTCCCCAGATTCGGTGTTAAACTTTATGTAAAGTAAACAATCTTGTACGTTTTATCCTCGTTAAGAACAAAAGCTTCGTAACGCGTATATAAAGAAGCAGACAATGGGGTGTTCCGCATTGTTATCCTTCTGGGCTAAAACAGCAGTAAAGTCGTTGCAAAATATATATTGCTATTATGTATGGCTTTACAAGAGAATATAAAATGCTTGATGCTAAAAAACATATTGACACTGAATTAATATAAAAGCTTTAAAAAGGAAACGCCCCCGTGGACTAACAGGGGGCGTTTTTGATTCATACCGCAAGCGAAGGGGACAAATGAAGCTTGCGGAAGATGCGGATTTGATTTATCTGACCAGAACCACCGTTCCCTGGCATACCAATTCGCCATCCTTAAGGATGACGTAAATATAAATTCCAGGTGGCATCAGTTTGCCATTATTATCACGGCCGTCCCAGCTTCTTGATTCAAATTGTGAAAGCTGGCTTACAGGGCCCATCTCACGTTCATAGACCAATTGCTTGCGTTTATCGAATATCTTAAGCTCTGCTTCCTCGGAAATCATTCCAGGATAGTCAAAGACTGCAATCTCATTGTATCCATCATCATTCGGTGTGAATGGATTTGGATGTTCGAGACATACAACCTTTGGCTCGATTAAGAAATGATATCTCGCTGTATCGATATTGTGGTCACAATACTCGACAGTATCAGAAGCTTCGATACGGAAGATAACTGTATCTCCCGATGTAAACTGTATATCGTGATCAGCAGGGTCAAAGCGAATCATAGCATAGCCTCCATCGGCATTGTATTCATAATCCAGCTCTGCTGGAGTATATTCAATCGAGTCCATTATCGAGAATACGATGCTTCTTTCGAGAAGTCCGCTGCCATCTTCTTCGATTCTTATAACAATCGGCTGTTCCTGATTCCTTGTCATCCAATAATCACTTGGGACAAATGGCTCAGGAAGTGGTGGCTGTTCAACGAAGAATGCTGGCGGCGTACGGTCTATTGTAAAGCTCCAATCGAGAAGGTCATAGCTTTCATTGCCAAGCATGTCAGCAATATAGTTAAGCTGCACACGATAGGTCGAGCCATCAGCGAATATTGGATCCGGATAGAAATAGAGTGTGTCATTTTCATATTCGAGTCTCGTGTCTGGCCATGTGATATGTTCAGAATTAATCATCATGCTAAGGGTCGTTATATCGACTCCGACATCATCATCGGTTAGATATATTACCAGATGTTCATCGATGCAGGATGAGAAAGTACTATCATAAGGCCTCTGTATTTCTGCGATTGGCCCTCCAGGTGCAACTGTGAAGCACCAGCGATATTCGCTATCATTTGGTTCACAATAGTCCAGCTCATAGCCAGAATCGGCTGGTGAAGTTGGGCTATCGAAGGCTTCGATATAGACACATATGCTATCGCCTCCGCGCCATTCGATGCCAGCGGCTGTCGGCTCTAAAGTGATTAAGCTATCTGTTTCGGAATATGTGATTCCAGTGTCGTCAAAGCCGAAGCTTTCTGAACCGGTTCTATTATTATCGTATGTAAGCTCGATAGATTCTGTGTCGACACCTGTTAGATAGTCATAGATATTTATCGATATAGGTGTATTTCTGACTAGAAGCTCTTCGCCATCGAAAGGAACAGGGTTCCAATATTCTGGCGGGTCGAGGTCCATATTGAATCCCCAGCAAAGCGGGTCCGCCAAAGGATTGGATATCGAATCTTCGACAGCTACTATACATACATAGATGCTTTCGCCGCTTGCAAATGCTTCGGCTGGGTGAATCGTAAGGTCTGGATAGCTCCAGAAAAATTCGCCTGAATCAGCTATGGTAAATGTATCGACTCTCGAAGTTGCTGTGCCGGCATATCTTTCTACTTCGACAACTATTGTAGAGTCCAAAATACCCTGTGGGTCTTCGATAGTTGCCTGAATCTCCTCATCCGGGCATGCACTCCATGCGCCAGGTTCTGGCCTTACCCAATTTGGTACAGGGCCGCCTGGTGCGATATGGAAGAAGTAATCATAGCAGAATGAATGTGGAGCACAGAAATCAGGTGAGTCATCTGCGCAAACTCCTACATGTACTGAATCGCCGCCATACCAGCGGACATCTGCAGTTGCAGCATCGAAACAAAGCATCGAAGTGCCATCCCAATCGACTGCTGGATTGGATTCTGCATAGTCTGTGTCATCTATCGTCAATATAATAGTGGCAGGATCGATTCCGGATAGAGAGTCAAATATCTCTATACAGATTTCTGGACGAATATCATCCAGAACGCTGTCGGTTGCTGGCACATGACTAAGATGTACCGGAGGCGTAAGGTCGATTCTGAAGCTGAGCGTATCGTGAGTTTCGAGATCATTGAATAGAACATCATATGCCTCAATAATCGAGATATTTATATGCTCACCGTCTTCATAGCCTGGATCTGGATACCATATTAGATTTAGGCTACCGTCATAATCTATCTGTGGTGAGTCTGTTGTCAGAGTAGTATCTATTCCGACATCCGGCCTACCAATCCATACAACAACAGATGAATCGACAACACCATCTTCGTCTTCCAATGTCATGGCAACAGAATCTGGATCACATGCAACCCAAGCGCCATCGAAAGGATAGATATAATTGGCAACCGGGCCACCTGGCCTGACACGGAAACACCATGTGGTGTCATTCCAGTTCGGCGGACAGTCATCGCCATCGAAATCGCCAATGCCATAGTAATCATCGGCATTATCGAATGTGGAAATGGTGATACAAACCGTATCGCCACCAGACCACCTGATTCCATGGACATCCGGGTCGAATCTTAGTGTGGAGTCTCCGAGCATTTCAAGAGCAGGGTCGGTAAGGTCATATTCGACACCATCGACAATAACTCTTATACTGTCTTCATTGACACCAGATTCATAATCGAATACATAAGCCTGTATCATCGGGCTTGGGTCAGCAGTAGAATCAGTCGGCGAGACGCCTGAAATACTTGGCGGAATTCTGTCCATATGGAATTCCCAGTCGAGCGGCGTTTCGAGGCCGCAACCCAGTGAGTCAACAGCTTCGAGAAGCTCGACATGAATCGTTGCATCATCCGGGAATATCGGATCCGGGACATAATATAGCATATCAGTATCGGGATCATATGTAAGATCAGGATCATCGATTCGAATGGTGTCGCCATCGACTACCAGAACGATAGTTGTAGGATCGATTCCATTGGCATCATCGAGCAATATACCAACATATTCATCTTCACAGCTCGATGTCGAATCCGGCCATGGCCTTATGATCTCTGCCTCGGGGCCGCCGGTTTCGAGATTAAATGACCAGTCAGGGAATGCTGTATTAGGTGAACAATAATCAGGACTATCATTGGCCACGATACGGACCTCAACACGGTCGCCGCAGCCAAATTCTATACCTGCACATTCAGTAGAAATCGTAAATAGCGATTCTGCTTCTGTCCAGGTAAGGCAGCTATCGCTGAGGTTAAATGTCCAGCTTCCACCACCCTCAATTCGGACAACTGCAGAGAAAAGCGTCGAATCTAAATCAAGGCCTGAAATTTCGTCATAAAGCTTGAAAGATATCTCTGGCATACGTTCATCGATTACGTCCATTGCAGGTGGATATGGATCCCACATAACGGGGGCAATCGTGTCCATATAGAATTCCCAGCAAAGTGGGGTTTCCATAGGATTATAGAGCGAGTCGATAGCATCAGTAATGCAGACATAAACTGTCTCTGGGTCGAAGAAAGCCAGATCCGGTTCATAGCGGACTGTTGCTTCATGGTCTGGAAGGGGCACATAAGAATATGTTACTTCTGGATCATCATAGTCCACAAAAGCTGTATCTGACATATCGGTACTTCGGACTACGAAGAAATGTAGCGAAGTATCGATGATTCCATTATCATCGGAAACAGTGAATTCGATATATTCATCAGAACATGCAGAAATCGCACCATCGAAAGGCCTGACAATTCTCGGAGTCGGGCCGCCTGACTCGAGGTAGAATATCCAGCAAGTGTCCATTCCATTTGCTGAGCATAGGTCTGGGTTATCATCGGCATAGATACATGCGCGGACAGAATCACCGCCACTAAACATCACGCCAGATGTAACATTAAAGTGTGTACCATCCCATGAAACACCGGAAGAATCGACTGTATAAACAGTACCATTCATAACCAGCCTGATTGTAGATTCATCCAATCCGGCAAGATTGTCAGAAAGATCGAATTCGACAGTAGGCAGTAGGGTAGTGAGAGTATCATAAGGAAGCGGTTCGATCATACTTGCCACTGGAGCCTCGAGATCAACCTCGAAACGCCAATCAAGAGGTGTACCGAGAGGATTCCCCAGGCTATCGGAAGCCTCGATAAGCTCGACATGTATTTCTTCCTCATTTGCCCAATAACGCCATGCGGCGGAATCCGGGCAGAACTCGAGAAGACTATCGGCCTCAGTGTATGTAAGCATCGGCGAATCTACGCCGAATGTATCTGATTCATTTATAACAAGTGTTATCGTCGTATCATCAACGCCTTCCCAGTCATCGCTGAGCATTATTTCGATACATTGGTCATCACAGGCTGATATTTGGCCATCAGTCGGCGTGATAATCGATGCAGTCGGGCCGGTAAGATGCACGAAGAATCGCCATTCGAAGGTAGCGCAGTTTGGAGCACATGTATCTGGTGAGTCGCAAGCACCAACCCAGACATTGACTGTATCCCAGTCGGTCCAGGAAGAGCCAATGCAGGAAATATCGAATGAAAGCTCATTGAAGACACTATCACCATCTTCCCAGACCAGGCAAGAATCTTCGAGTGTCATCGTATCGCCGTCTATTACCATATATACTGTGCTTGTATCGATGCCGGTCAAAGAGTCCCACATCCATATCGAAATGGGAGCGAGAGAATCATTGATGACTGTATCCGGCCTCTGCATTGGATTCCAGATACGCGGAGGAGAGAGATCCATTTCAAAACTCCAGCAAAGAGTATCTTCGGACACATTGCCCAAAAGGTCAGCCACACGCAGCAGACAAATATCGATTATCTGTGCATTGCGGAAATACGTTTCTGGCGAAAGCGGTGTAAATGTCAGTATGGAATCATCTGTCCATGTTAATTCCGGATCGCCCCAATAGAAAATAGTGTCTTCTACGCTGAGGACTATCGAAGTTTCATCGACACCATCGACATCCATAATCGTCATAAGAACTGCCTGTTCAGCAGAATCACATGCGACATGAGAGGAAGGAACATATGTAACAATCCCTGGATCGGGCGGGCGCAAGCTAACTATGAATTCCCAACAATAAGTAGTATCATTAGGGTCACAGTAATTCGGAGTATCATAAGCATCTATGCAGACCTGAACAGTTTCCTGATCTGCAAATTCGATTCCCGCACAACCGGTAAGAATCTCGAGATATCCAGTGGAATCATCATATGTAACACAGGAATGTGAAGCACCGAAGGTCAGTGTATCCCTAATTGTAATAGATACAGAAGCAGGATCGACATTAGTAATCGAATCAGTAAGATTTACAGATATCGTTGGTGATTCTGTTGCAACCGTAGCGCCTGGATAAGGGAATGGAGACCAGAAAACAGGTGGTGAAAAATCGGTATAGAATGACCATGTAAATGGAGTATATCCATCCGGCATAGGAGTTCCATAGATATCTGAACAGGAATCGAGTGAAACATGGTAAACAGTATCGTCTAACCAATAGTCGTATCCTGGATTAAACACAATATAACTACCACTGGAAAGTGAGTCAGAGGGTATGAAAAACAAGCTATCTGACGAAATATCATATGTAATGTCATTTATCGTAAGTCTAATTGAACTTGAGTCCACTGGAGCAAGAGCCTCGATCATGTGCAAGGTAATCGTGCTGTCATGGCATGCTACATAGGTCTCAGGAGCAGGATAGACAATCTCTGGAACCGGACCAGAACGAATAACCCTGAAATCCCAGCAGATAGTAGTATCATTCGGAGCACAATAGTCCGGCATATCCTGAATGTCTTCTACACAAATTTCAACGATACATGTCTCGGCATATCCAATACAATATTCCATAGAGAGTGGTATTTCTAGATTATATACAGAATCTAGGGCAGTACCTTCACCCCAACCTTCAGTAAAGTCTTCTACGACCTCTCCATTGACAGTAATAACAAATGCGGTCGTATCGAGGCCAGATACTAAATCAATAAATGATATATGAGCAGAATCTGGCATATATAGCCAGTCGCCTATCGGTTCATAATATTCTATCATTGGGGGATCGTAATCGACAACGAAACTCCATTCGATAGGTAAGTCTTCGATCGGTTCTCCCCATGGGTCTGAACCGGCTGTGATTACGCATTCTATTGTATCACCGCTTGTAAAATAATCAGGGAAAGGCGGCATGAAGACAAAAACCGAGTCATCATGATAAGAAAGTTCATCTGACATAACAGTGTATGGAATGCCGTCAACTTCAAGCAATAAAGAATTTGGATCGATAGCGTCATCCGGGTCCCAGAAATGTAAAACAATCGAATCGGGATTACAAGCTGTGATAGAATCTAAGCCTGGATATACAAAATACGCATAAGGCGGATTATTGAGATAATAAACACAGCAATATGTTGTATCATTTGGTCCGCAATATTCGCTTTCAACAAGGTCACCAACATTAAGGCAGACATTAACAGAGTCTTCGCCCAAAAATCCCAATTCTCTGAATGTTCCAGTCAAGCTGAACGTTCCTGCATCCTCAGTTCCGGTAAAGTCAACATATGGCGACCCCATATAGAAAGGATCCCCATTGACTGTAAAATAGGCATCGAGAGCATCTATACCGGCTAAATCATCAGCAATTTCCCAAAGTCCGCTATACATTGTGTCATCGAGATGTATTCCACATTCTGGTGTAATATCGGCCAATAGTTCGGGAGGTTCAAGGTCAACAAAAAAATGACATGAAGGCCCTCCGAACATAGGACAACCATCCATTGATAGGACATTGTCGAGTGAAAAATCTACTCTCTGCCCATGTGTCCATGGAACAGTCGGAGTGAATGTAAGGTATTCACCGACATAGGTCATATGGTCGGGGTAATTGTATGTAACACCATCGACAGTGATTTCGATAGTGCTTGGATCAACCGGTTCTGCATCTGGGCCGCTTGTCCATATACGCCATTGAACGGTCTGGTATTCGCAGGCAGAAATAACACCGCAATCGCCTCCAGTCAGAAGTGGGCTTGTAACTTCGGCTTCTGGCCCGACACATCGGCAAGAGTCATCGGTAGTACAGCCGAATATGGTATCTTCTTCACCGCCGCAGCCCCATAATCTAATATTGAAACATCTCGAGGCACCAGTGCAGGAAGAGTCGATATCGACATGCCAGCCGAGATGCCAATCTCCACCGGGGCTAACAGATGAGCCTGTAACAGGATTGGTAGATTCTATTCCAATACATGATGGGTCTATTGGCATTAACATGGCATTTACCGCACAAGTTACGCCGGTATTATTGACGATATGAGCATTAATTGCTTCCCAGGTATTCAAGAGATCGACAACATCATCAAGAATAGCGCTCCAAGGTGTTGAAAGTGAATATGACTCACCGCCCGAGTCTTCAGCAACGGAAGTGTACCATGCCGAAGCACCGGCATCCGAGCAATCATGGGCAAAAAACACAACAGTACCCGTTGACATAACCATCGAATATACCTCAGAGTCGAGATAGTCTGAAAAACCACTTCCATCTCCCCTTTCATGATAGGGAGCATCCGTGAAGGTTATGATTACACGCATCGCATCGGGCCGCCAATCATAGTCGGTTATTGAATGGGCGATAGCATCCAGCTGAACTTCTGGCCAATCACCACCACCTGATACACCAGTTGCATTCAATCTTGTAACAAATTCAGAAGAATTGGAAGTCATCTGGAAACCCGGTGTGCCAGGATCGAAGTCCCATAATCTGGGTGGCCTATCACCAAAACAGGCAGCTCCAAAGCGATAATCATAACCTCTTGCGTCTAATTCTGAGATAAAAGAACCGATAGCCGACCTTACGCCAGATATCTCTCCTCCCATTGAACCAGATGTATCCAATGACCATACAATATCGACTGCGCCAGTGTCGAGCCTGCAACCAAGTTCTGTTGTGTATTCCATGGCATCGAGCATCTCAAATGGCTCGGGAATACCACGAACATTCATATCTAACTCTTTAACAAGGAAAGGATCATCCTTGGCAAATGTCAATGGTACTAAGATTAAAACCATTAATGTAAAAGCAGTTAACAAACGTCTCACTTTAAGCCTCCCATGCTTAAGTAGTAATTATATTTTTTCTCACTTTAATTATAGGTATAGATGTTTCTAAAGTCAATGTTTTTTATAAAATTTTATAGTTCAAAAAGGTCTTGTTTTTTTCTGAAAATTGACGATATTTACTATCTGAAGAAAAGTGAATAAAAAAACAATATAACAATAAAGTTGAGATCGTAATTATAAAAAAATCTTTTGAAAATCTAATTTGAAATGACATTTTTAACTTGACACCTATGAAAGATGTCTATAATTTTGTGAGAAATTACGTTATTTATGCGAAAGCAATAAGTAAAAATAAAAAACTTATGAAGGAGGCACGATGAAGAAAGCCAGCCTGTTGTTGTTTATGATTCTGTTTGGTTTGGTTTACGCACAAGGAGGTGTGCGCCTTACAGAACCTTTGGACGGCACAATAACATCTGATGCAGGTCAAAATGTGAATTACCTGTTTGATATGGCAGAGGATGTAGATCCATCAACCATTGAGTTATTCGTTAATGGTGTTTTATACACAACAGACAGCTCCCAAGTTATTTGGGATCCATCGAATTTAACTTTTATCCCAATGGGATGGACAGATGGCGAAGTTGTTAGTTGTTCACTGGCACATGCTGAATACTTAGATGGCGAAACTATAGATGGTTTACCATTAGTTTCAGAATTTACAGTGGATCTTACTGAACCTTACCTGGTCGGATATTCACCCAGCGTAATCTGGGAAAGGCCAGATATGGAAATAATACATGATGTCGAAGAACCACTCGAGGTTTGGATTGCAGATGATCATGGTGTTATTAATCAGTTTACAATTCAGGTACAGGTTAATAGTTCACATTACACTATACTCTCACCGGGTTGTACCTGGAATCCCGATTCATTCTATGTAAATGAAGATGATGATATTTACTTCTTCCTCGGAGAAGCAACTACCGATACATTCTATTATGGTGGCGCTGATTCTCTTATGGTTGTCGTTACAGCAGACGATACTACATGGTTCGGAGCTGATGGTTCCATCGATACAACTTATCCTGGAACTGATTCTACATTCTACACTTACCATGGACTCGATGGCGAATATGTTTTCGGCCCAGCTTATCCATGGATGGAATTAGATACTATCGCAGATGGCTATCGTTTGACTGATACATCTGATGATACAGTTTCCTGTGGACTTTTCAAAATCGATCCAGTTGCTGCTGGATTTGAATGGCCAAGACAGGATACTGTCAGAGTGCATTTGTACACTGCATCTGATATTCCTGATTATGGAGCACCTAATTCTATTAGTACCTATGACACAGAGAATAATCTTTGGTATTTTGCAGTCGATGCTATTGGACCAGAATACACAGCAATCTATCCATACAATGAAGTTGTAAGGCCGGATGAGCTTATTTATTCTTCATGTGCCGATCTCGATGTTATAATGCATTTCAAAGACAACTATGGAATTGCGATTCCTACACTCAGTGTCGATATTCGCGGTGCTGTTCTCGATTATACCGACCCTCATATCACAATCGATACTCTCGATGCAGATACTGTCATTGTTGAGGCAGACACAACAATCACTGTCTATGAATTCCAGATGGTTTACACGCCATCCCCACAGTACTATAATGGCGAATATATCGATATCGAGTTATTAGCACTGGATGATATATTTGGGAATGAATTCACCGAGGTTTTTGCACCTCATCCATGGACACTTTATATCGATAGAAGCAAGCCATATATTGGCGATACATATCCAATGGACGGCATAACAACAGATGATAAAGAAATGAATATCTGGTTCACAGCCTTCGATAGGCTTGGACATGTCGATCCACAGTCGATACATCTCATTATCGAGACATCCAGTGGCAATCGTTACGACTATACTGGATACAGCGAAGTATTGCTTCCAGAAATTACCTGGGACGGTACCACATATCGCTTCAATCCTGAATATGTCGGTTGGGAATGGCAGCAGGGCGATACAGTCTTTGCTACCATTTATACAATGACCGATGATATCGATTTCTGCTCACCTAATGTCATGGAAGACCTGGCTACAAGCTGGCACTTCTATGTCTCCGATGGGCCACAGTGCAGTCCACTTGCACCACTGGATCACGAATATACATCATGTCAGATTCAGCCTGTTTCTTTCGAATGTATCGATCCAGATGGAATCAATCCGAATTCTGTCGAATTTATGTACGAAGGTGAAATCTTCACCGTAAATACATCCGAAGAAGAATACGATTCTCATTACGTAGGCGGAATGCTCGTTGCTGTCGATACGACAGAGATATTCCCACTTCAGCATACAGGCGATGGACACTTTGCTTTCACGCCGCCAGAACGCTTTGAACACAGAGATGCAGAAGAAGTCGAATGCTCGATTCTCGCTGCCGAAGACGTTCTCGGAAATGGCATGTGGGGCCCATCGATCGATTGGAGCTTCATATATGACCACACAGCACCATTTGTTATTACTCACTCACCTGAAGATGGCGGAGTTGCTGGCGGGCCAAGGCCATATTTCGAAATTCAGTTCGGAGATTCCGTCTGTGGTATGATCGATATTGTCAATACTACACTGACAATCAATGGCCTCGTCCATGGTTTCGATCTCGATGATGAAATCATTTGGGACGGAATTACAAATACTCTATCAATAGATACCAGCCTTATGAGACTTTCATTCGCACATGGCGAAGAGGCAGAAGTCTGCATCACAAGGCTTTATGATAACCCAGAGAATAAATGCGATGTCCTTTCGAATCCAAATTATCTGGATGATCCATACTGCTGGAGCTTTACAGTAGATAATCAGTATCCAATGATCGATCTTTTGGAACCACAGGATGGCGACCATACTGCCTGTGCTAACCAGGAAATCAAAATTCTCTTGACAGACGATATTGGTGTCGATGAGTCATCTATTATCATGGTAGTTCAGGGACTTATGTACGATATTCATGATTCTGAGCTTTCAATGAGCGGAGATACTCTTATCTTTACACCACCTTCTGCCTACACACATGGCGAAGAAGTCGCATTCAGCCTTATACAGGTTGCCGATGTTGCTGGAAATATGATTTCTGGCGCTCCAAGCCCACTTCGTGGATTCTTTGTTGTCGATCTTGCAGCACCGACACTTACT
Organism: Candidatus Zixiibacteriota bacterium; assembly: GCA_046542255.1. Taxonomy (GTDB): domain Bacteria; phylum UBP14; class UBA6098; order JBKHBT01; family JBKHBT01; genus JBKHBT01. The sequence continues at coordinate 23,497 of JBKHBT010000019.1, forward strand.
GCTGCAATGCCTGCAGAAGGCGATGAAGTACTCGAATATCTCGATGAGATTTCTTTCACTGTCGAAGATATGAGCGGAATCGATTGGGAATCTGTCGAAGTTGAATTGGATATCGATGGTGATGTCTATCATTTCATTACATTCTATGAAGATGGCGATACTATTATCGAATATGACCCTGTTACAGAAGAATCCGATACAACAATCGATGATCTTTGGAATGATATCTTTACAGTTGAGGGTAATACAATAACCCTCGATCTTACAGAAACAGAAATTGAATTCCTACCAGGTGGCTCTCATGTCGCTGTAGAATTAACAGTCAATGATGATCCAGTATGGGCTTGCCCTGCTCCGAACACATTGGTCGAAAACTATGAATTCGATATGAATCCAGGCTGGTTCTTGGATCTTGTCATAAACGATGTAGATACAATTACACTGGGAGCCTTCATTGGCGCAGAAGCAGGCCTCGATGAATATGATATCGAAGCCCCACCCGAAGCTCCTGATTCTGGTTTCTTGCCAACCGTCTTCTTACTCGATGATGGTACAAGACTCTTCCAGGATGTAAGGGACCTCGAAGTCGATTCTCCTGTATGGGAAGTTTTCGCCGGTGGCGAAGATATTACCGTTACATGGGATCACGATGATATTCCACCATTTGGAAGCTTCGTAATCAATGGCTTCATCGATATGCGCGATGCAACTGTTACCGAATTCGAAGTCGAAGCAGGCGGAGCATTCTATATTAACCACGGTGTTAACTTCATGACAATGCATGAAGGCTGGAACTTGCTTTCGACACCAGTTATACCAAGTGACCCATCTCCAGATGCCGTATTCCCTGATGCATTACAGGTTTGGGAATATAGAGCAGACGAGGGTCGTTATGTAGAACCGCATACAATCAGAGTTGGACATGCTTACTTCGTGCTTTATGCACCAGAAGGAGATATGCCAGATCCAATGGAATACGTTATTCCAGGCGTCCCTGCATACGAATACACCAGAGAAGACGTACCTGCTGGTTGGAATGCAATTGGTTCAGTATGGCAGTTCGGTGGAGTTGACTTCACAGATCCTATGGACGTACCAGATGGTGCTTTCGATCCTACGCTTTATTCCTATAATCCTGAGACCAGGATTTATGATTATAGCGAAATTATCATAGGCGGACAGGGTTATTGGAGCTATGTCGAGCTTCCATCAGGCTTCACAAGCGCAGAACTTACTGTCGAAGCATGGAAAGCTGGCGCACCAGTTAGGCCAACTGCAAATATCGATTGGACAAGCATTATTAATATCGCAGGCATGAACTTAACAGTCGGCCGTGCAACAGGCGATGTCCAAACATTAGATAGACTTATGCCACCGACACCACCAAACGGTGGAAGCTATCCTGCTTATATTGTCGATGATGCCGCTGCTTCTACAAAATACGCAGCAGCCGATAATGCAGAATGGACAATCTTTGTCGAACGTGATTCCGAGCTGAAACTCGTACAGGACGCACCATCTAACATCACTCTGATGCTCGATGGCGAAGTTCTCGATGCTAATACAACAGTTTCTGCTGGAACACATGTCTTAAAGGCAGTTTCGGCAAGTACACCAGAGTCCTACTCACTAGAGCAGAACTCACCTAATCCGTTCAATGGCGCAACATCCATCTCATTCCAAATCCCGGAAGAGACAGATGTTACACTATCAGTTCACGATATGCTCGGCCGTACGATTGCTACCCTCACAGAAGGCAAGCTCTCTGCCGGCAGACATAGCGTAAACTGGAATTGCACCGATGACAATGGAACAGAACAGCCAACTGGTGTCTATTTCTACAAAATCAGTACACCGGATTACAGCTCTACAAATAAGATGCTCTATATCAAATAGTATAGAGACAACATCTATAGATTTGCCCCGGATGCTTTCGGTATCCGGGGCTTTTTTTATTGGAAATTTTTATTTTTATCCATATCTTTTTCTAAATTTTATTGTAGATTAGTTCATCTGCTAAACGAAAGAAAGGCATGATGGTTTTCCCGGAAAAAAAATACTCCAGTGAAAAAAAATTCATCGAAGCTCTGGATTATCTCGAGAGCCTTTTCAGCATGGAGAGAAATCCGCTTGCAAAAAGAAGTTCTGATGTTTACAATCTGGATTTCATGCGCGAATTTCTTAAAAGATTGGGAGATCCGCAGAAAAGCTATCCAGTTATCCATATTGCAGGTACCAATGGCAAAGGCTCGACAGCGATTTTGATTAATTCCATCTTGAATAGCTTTGGGCTGAAAACCGGCCTTTATATGTCGCCACATATTTGCACTATTCGAGAAAGAATTAAACTAAATGGCAAGTTGATCCCAGAAAAAGATTTCGCCGAGATGATTTTCCTTCTTCGAGATTCTGTTGCCGGTCGCGAGATCGGTATCCGTACATATTTCGAACTTTTAACGGCCGCTGCTATGATGTATTTCAAGAAGAAAAATGTTGATGTCGCTATTTTGGAAGCAGGCCTCGGCGGAAGGCTCGATGCAACCAATATCGCCGATAGCGATATCGCAGTGATAACCAAAATTGCGATGGATCATCAAAAAGCCCTCGGCAATACACTCGAAAAAATTCTCTATGAAAAACTCGGAATCATAAAAGATGATTCTTCGGTAATAATTCAGGCTACCAATAAAAGACTTATGAATCTATCTTATGAATACGCCTGGAAGAATAATGCAAGGAAAATATTGGATGATTCGGAAGTAGCCAATAATAGCTGCTTCTCAATCGATAAAAATGACTGTATAAAAATAGAAAATTTGCCAAATTGCGATATTTCTTTCGATATAGAAATGAGAATCAGGGGACTCTATCAGGGCAATAATCTCGCTACCGCTATTATTGCGTGTACCGAATTTTTACAAAGGCAAAATCTAAAAATAGACAATATAAATGAGAAGATTATCAAAGCATCAAGTGAAGCAGAAATAATTGGTAGAGTTCAAAAAATATCGGATAATCCGAATATTTTTATCGATGGTGGCCATAATAAAAATGCTGTGGAAGGCTCATTGAAATATTTCGAGAAAGCTATCGAAGACGATAGGCGATTGATACTTATTTATGCAGGAATGTACGATAAAGATATCCCCGGAATCATGGAAATTTTTGATAGATACAGCCACTTGATCGATAGGATAATTTTTACTGAGTTGGAAAATCCTAGAGCAGCGAAGATAGATGAATTAAAAAGCACCAGTTCCAAATTAGAGATAGATAAGAAGTATTTTGAAAATTCTATGGATGCTTATTCCTTTGTCGAAAAGAGCACGAAAGAAGGTTCTGTTTTTCTTGTAATAGGTTCGCTATATCTTGCGGCCGATTATTTAGATAAATGTGGATTTTGTGAGAAATTATTTTGATGTTTTTTTAAGATGCCTTATTCGAAGCAATTGCAGCATTCTTTTTCTTTACTAATTCGATAATTTTTTCTGGAATCTGATCTATTGGCATAGTGTAGTGCACTCCACCTCTTGCTATTGCTTCTTTCGGCATTCCGAAAACAACTGATGTTCTTTCGTCCTGAGCGATATTGAATGCTCCAGCATCGCGCATTTCTTTCATTCCATCGGCTCCATCTGCTCCCATTCCAGTGAGTATTACTCCGATAGCATTTTGACCTGCATATTTTGCTACTGATTTGAATAGCACATCGACAGATGGCTTATGCCTATTTACATGTGGGCCGGATTTGACCTGAACATAATATCTCGCTCCGCTTCTTCGGAATATCATATGATAATTGCCTCTTGCGAGAAGGCATCTTCCCGGGCCGACGGTGTCGCCATCACTTGCTTCTTTCACAGTGAACTGACACAAAGAATTCAACCGATTAGCAAAGCTTCTTGTAAAATGTTCCGGCATATGCTGGGTAATAACTATTCCGGGAATATTTGCCGGAAGTCTTGTTAGGACTCTTTCGAGAGCCTGCGTCCCGCCAGTAGATGCGCCGATTGCTATGATTTTGTTTGTGGTATGTTTAAGAGAGGATATCGGTTTTTTGACAAGTTTTGTCGTGAGTTTCTTTTTTTGTAAATCGACTTTTGCAGCAGCTTTTATCTTGCTTGTTAATTCAATTGAAAGGTCGCCTACTGTATATGCAGCGCCTGGTTTGTTCATTACATCGATGGCTCCTGCTTCCAGTGCTTCCAGAGCCATATCGCCCCCTTTGGGTGTAAGAGAAGAGACGATGATAATTGGCAATGGATAATAATGCATCAATTTGCGCAGGAAGGTTATACCATCCATTTTGGGCATTTCGATATCCAGCACCAGGACATCGGGTTCGAGCTGCAGAATTTTATTACGAGCAATATAGGGATCCGGCGCAGTGCCGACTATTTCGATTTGAGAATCACGGTTAAGCTCTTTTGAAAAAATGCTTCTAACAACCGCTGAATCATCTACAATCATTACCTTAATGCTCATAATAGACTCTCTTTATTTAAGAATTTCTAAGTATTACTGGAATTTCGTCAACAATGAAATATAATGAATTTTTGTCCATTATATCTTTCCATTCCTGAGCTGATAAAGTTTCTATTTCGGGTATGGTTGGCGAAATATCTGCTTTTGTTCCATGTAGGTCGGTAATTACATTACCGCAGATTATATTAAGCAATTCTTTTAATGCATCATTTGCCTTTTGTTTGGCAAATTCATCATCGAGCTCCATGCCAAGTATATTTGCAGCGAGTTCCAATGCCATATCCGATGGGACTGCCATTTCAATTATGCCATTTTGATCGCCATTATATCCGATTTTTGTCATAACACAATCATTAACTTCTCTGGGCAAATCTTCGGCTTCGGCAGGTTCGGCAAACATGAATGCCTGCATTTCAAGAACACTGCAAAAGACATTGCTGAGAATTTCATTTTTATCTTTTGACATTATTCTGCCTCCAAAATATCATCGATAACATCCTTAATAGATTCAGGTGTAAATGGTTTTCTTAGATAAGCCTTTACACCTCTTGATTTTAATTGTTCGATCCTGGTTGCATTGCCTTCGGTCGAAACAATTATTACCGGTATAGTTTTTAGTATACCGTCATTATACATTTTCTCGATCATTTCAACACCACCCATAACCGGCATATTAATATCCGAGAAAATGATATCTATCCAATTATCATTGAGTATATCCAATGCTTCCTTGCCATTACTGGCTTGATAGACTTCATTTGTCTCGACTCCGGCTATTTTTATCGTCTTTAATATAACAGCTCTTGTGGTAGCTGAATCATCGACAACCAAAATATTATAAGCCATTATTTTCATCCTCCCATGAGGGATTAATTAAACATTGTTCTAAATTCATTTAGATCTCCCATTGTTTTTAGAAGTACTTTTTCTGCGATTCTGTTCGACATCTTCAATCTTTCGACCGACTCATTTGAAACCCTGTGTTTCAGTCCATCTATACCGATGCCAATTCCCATCTTAATGCATAGATTGTCTCCGACATGGATCAAATCTATAGCGATTGGATCATTTGGGAAATATTTCGGATAATGATGCCACCTGACAGCTTCTGATATTGTTTTCGGTAGATTCCATTTTTCAAGAAGAACTGCGCCAACCTCTGCATGGTCGATACCAAGGACAGCCATTTCTGCTTCATCGAAAGAGACTTCTCTTTCTTTGGCAGTCTTTAGTATGGCCTCGACATCCAGTTCACCGAAATTCCCGAGTACAATTTTGCCTAAATCGTGCAGTAGCGCAGCGGTAAAGATGTATCCCGGGGCATCCAGGTTAAGTTCGACTCTGAGGTTTTCGGAAGTAATCGCTACTGCCACAGAATGCGCCCAAAGCTCGCCTGGCGGAATATCATATCCTTTGACAGCCTGGGAAGACAATGGCGCTACAGCGGATGCTACAACCAGCCTGAATACATTGTTTGTGCCAAGTCGAACGATGGCCTGTCTTAGCGACTCGATTTGCCTATTAGCGCCAAAATAAGCTGAATTAGCCAGTCTTAGGACATTAGATGTGAGAGCCGGGTCGTATTCGATTGTTTTTGTTAATCTAGAGATACTGACATCCGGGTCTTGAAGCATTTTTACTGCTTTGATAGCGGCTGTTGGAAGGGATGGTATCGAATCCAGTGTAGAAATTATTTTATCTCTGATTCTCATAGCTCTGTCACCTTCCCCTGCGATTTGATCTCAGTCTTGCCGCCAGTTATATGTAGGTACATTGTTCGAGGAACATTGCCGCCCACATCTTCGCTTTTTATGAGAATATTGTTTTTCCACAAGATCTTTCTCATTACTGTATAATTTCTTTCACCTATGCGGAACATGCCTTTTTCATCTAACAATGTCGCTGCTCCAGCAGCTTTGGCGACTATATTCTTCCTGGTTGCCCCTTTGTCGAATAAACCTTGCAATAGGCCGGTTACACCTGTATCTGTGAACATAAACGGGTTTTCCTTGGCTTTTGCAGGATCGATTTTGGACAATGGCAGCATACAATGAACAAGCCCGCCGACTTTGGCTACTGGATCATATAATGCAAGACCGATACAACTGCTTAGGGAGTAGGTGACCAGAGTCTCTAAGGGATCTGTGCTTATCTTCATATCGGAAATACCAACTACAAGCATATCACCTTTGCTCCTTATTTGAAGTTAAATAAATTATCATTTACGATACCTTTTTCTGAATCATTGATTTTTTTATGTAAACTGATGGCCTGATTGCGATCAAATTCGTATTGAAACCTGTCAGAGATTCTGAATGCCCAACCATTAGATAGCCATCGGGTTTTAATAATCGATAAAAATCTGAAACAAGCCGGGACCTGACCGAATTATCAAAATAAATCATGGTATTTCGGCAGAAGATTATATCCATAGGGCCTTTCATTGGAAAAGGCGTTTTGGATAGGTTAAGCCTGCCGAATTTGATGATACTTTTAATATTATTCTTGACAGTATATACTTTTTCACCATGAGACCTTTCGACATTGAAGAAAAGATTCTTGAATCTTGGTGGAATTTCGCCCATTTTATTTTCGGGATATACGCCTGCTTTGGCTTTCTGGAGAATCTGTGTCGATATATCGGTTGCCAGAATTTTTAGGTCTATTCCCATAGCGTGGACTTTACTTGTATTTAGCGTATCCAAAAGCACCATCGCGATAGTATATGGTTCCTGTCCGCTGGAACAGCCAGCAGACCAAATGCGGAATCTTTTTTGGCCACCAGCAATCCATTTAGAAAATTCGCTTTTTAGAAATTCGAAATGTCCATTTTCTCTGAAAAAATGAGTTACATTTGTTGATATGACATCGATTAATTGGACCAATTCTTCTTGATGGGCACTCGAGCTGATATAATCCAGGTATTCTTTCTCATTTTTTAGATTAAGAGCGCGAATTCGTTTTGCTATTCGGGCTTTTACAAGCGATATTTTTTTATCTGCTAATCTAATTCCCGCAAGGTCATAGATCATCTCTCGCAAGGCATTAAAAGTTTTTTGGTCCATATTTCCTCATTTCAATGCATCCCCTGGCTATAAGCTCTGGTATTGCTGGGTTTTAAGCTGCTTTTCCAACCTTTTTCATAACATCCTGAATCTTCGAAATTAGCACTTTCGGCTGAAATGGTTTAATTATATAATTATTGGCACCTGCTTTTAGGGCTTCTACGACTCTGCTTTTTTCGGCTTCTGTTGTAACCATAATTATTGGAACCGTATGGCCATTTTCTCTGATTTTTTTGACGGCATCGATCCCCAGAAGATTCGGCATATTCCAATCCATCAATACAAGGTCATATGCGCCATCACCCACCTTATTAACGCCTTCTGCGCCATCGGCTGCCTGCTCAACATCATCTATCGATGCCTGCGATAAGGCATTTATCATGATTCTTCTCATTACAACAGAATCATCAACTACTAAGACTTTCATCTATATTACCTCCAATAGAGTCCCTTTATTTCTCAAAATATAATGTAACTCTCAAATAGAAATTCCCAATCTCGCTTTCGAATGGTAATTCCAGCCACATCGAACCAGTCGGATAATCGACAACATAACTCGAACCGCGAACGATGGTTGGCAAACTAAGATTTATCGGTGGGCCTTTGAGTTCTGAAAACTTTGCTTTTGCACCACCGGCAACCATATTTACTATCTCCCCCAGACCATCGGTAATAGTATCATCGACCGTGTCGATATCCATCCCGAGAAGCCTGCTTACAATATTTAGCGCAGTTTTCACAGGAAATGCCAGCGCTACCGTACCTTTTACTGTGCCAGAAAGCCCGATAAGTGCAGTTAGGTCTCTTGGATTGCCGTTTCCATCTGTTACATCGGGTTTCCCACGATTTACTTCTGCTCCCAGCATCGTATCGAAAACATTAAAAACACTTTCAATAAAAGGATTTATATATTCTGCATTCATTCTACAAACCCCCAGTTATATCGTATTTTCGATAGTTTTTGTTTTTTGTAACATCTGGCGCCTCCTAAGCTGCTTTATTGTGAATTTCATAATTACTGGCTTTTTTTCTCTCCTCATGGAGATATGTGGCAAGTATCATTTTTTTCAAAGATTCGGATAATGGCCTTTTCCTTTTGACTCCTATAAGTCCCGGAAATACTAATAATCTATTGATTTCGTCTCTGCTTTTCGAAGAATTTAGTATTTTATTTTGTTCACTCATTTTTGCTCCCTATATGAATATTGACCTGTCAGCGAAGAGCCTCTAATTTGCTTATTAAAGACTAAAATATTCTTACTCTTAACTAAATTTATCGGCTTTTATTCCTTTTTTCTTAGTAAAAATAATTTATCAAATGCATAAGTTATTATGCTATTACGTTCCTATATTGTCAATCGAATTCAACGATCAACTCTAATCCTAAAGAAAAGGTTGCGTTTTCTAAACCACTATTAAGTGGCTGTGAAACCATAGCCCATAACCATATTTCTGTATTATCTGTCGGGTATATATATGCTGTCGGGACTATCCAAAATTCTTCATTATCATTGAAATCGATGTCCGGGTCATGATATTCCAGAGGTAGGCCAAGTTCAAAGCTTTCTTTGACCTGGTAGCCTGGTTCAATATAAAAATAGAAATCGCCAAAATCTCTTTGGATATTACCAAGTGAATCGACATTGCCAATTAGCCCATCTTTATCTTTTTGATAGTATAGCGATGTACATAGCCAAATATCATCGGTAATAGTAAATTCAGGTTCCAGAAGCATATTAAAAGCCGGATCATCTCTGAGGGTATCTTCCGAATCGGCTTCTGCAATCCCCCGAAGGCCGAAAACAGCGCGCATATCGATAGATTCTGTAATAGGGCCAATAAATTCTATCCCGCTATAATAAGGCCTTGCATTATCCCTTTGATTGAAATCGAAAATCGCATAGTTTTTGATAATATGATTTTCTGAAAGTGGTATATCTACTTCAAAAGTAGTATTGTAGATATTATCATCATGGCGTATTCCAGTCCATAAATTGAATTTTGCCCAATTGAAATCCTTGGTCAATTGGATTCCTCTTTGGTAATGAGTGCCATCTGTAATCATAGATGTTGTCTTGAAACCGTAGTAGCCAAAATTACCAAATTCATATCTTAAGTCTCCGAATTTTATATCGCATCCATCGAAGGCCTTTTTCCATGTAAGCCATGCGCCCCTGTAAGTAGGCACAAGCCACATATCGCCCGGTGAGCCACTACCGCCTGGAATCGAACCATTACCAAAGAAAAATTCAAAAGTGAACTGCAATCGATCGGATAAATCTGAATCAAAACAGAGAGTACTATAATCATTATTGAAATAATTGCCATTTTTATCTGCTACCAAATCGATATCAAATTTTCCACGGATATTAATTCTATCGGCGATTGTTTTTTTCTCTGGCTGTTTATCTATACTTGACTGGATTTCATCCAATCGTGCTTCCAATTTTACGAATTTGATATTTAGCGAATCTGAAGCATCATCTTTCCCATTTTCTGAAAAGCTACTTTGTAGCTGGGCTTTGACAAGTTCAACATCCGTATATATTTCGCCAATATCATTTTGCACTAAGCGATAGAGCGAATCGAGCCTTTCTGGGCTTGTTGCTTTTTCATTCGAGCTTTCTTTTGGAGTTTTGTTTTCAAGTTTTGTTACTTTTCTTTCGAGTTGATCGATTTTATCTGCAAAGGCTTGTAATCTTTGCGCATTTAAACAGCTAATAACAGAGATGGCTATAATAATTAGAAGTACCTTTTTACACATATTTCCCTCTTTATTGTCCTATCTGGAAATCATTATCCAAAATTAGTTTGTCTATATCGAGAATGATTGTATTATTAATTGAGTGCGCGAGAGAATACCTTTCTATCTTAGAATCGCCAGTGAAGCTTTTATTTGCTCTGATTTTTTCTACTTTTTCAATTTTATCGACTGCGAGCGCTATTTCCTTTGTTCCATTTTGAGTAGGGTATTCAAGAATGATTGCGCATGACCTGTCGTCAATTTTTACAGGTTTTTTACCAAGAAGCTGTCCGCAGTCGAGTACATAGGTTTTCTCACCTAGAAGCTCGATATATCCTCTTATTTTTTCCGGTAAATCCAGAGCTATTTGCATCTTGCGAAGGCCGGTAACGCCTTTTGTATTGAAAACATCGATACCTAATTTATAGCCTCCTGCATAAAAGACCAGAAATTGCCCTTCGAATGTTTCCTGTGGGATTTGAGTTTTTTTTTGAGTCATAGTGTGTGTCATTTTAACTCCTTTTATATTGCTTCTTTAAATGGTATATTTCCATAAGCTATGCTTACTAATCCGCTAACATCCAGGATTAGGCCGACTCTGCCATCTGGCATTATCGTACCACCTGAAATACCTTTGATATTTTCCATATTAGCACCGAGTGTTTTGATGACTATCTGCTGTTGGTTTAATATTTCATCGACTACGATGCCGGTTTGTTTACTATCGTTTTCTATTATCACGACAATCGCTTTTGTTGGGTCATATTCTGCATTTTCGATATTGAATATATTTGCCAATCGGAATATCGGAATCAGTTTGCCCTGATTTGTCAGTATTTCGCCTTTTTTGAGAACATCGGTCAATGCAGATTTTGAAGGTTTCAATGATCTAACAATCGATAGAGTAGGAAGGATATATCTTTCTTGCCCGCAGCGTACTATCATACCATCGATGATTGCCAGAGTAAGTGGCAAACGAATAGTAAATACACTACCCTTGCCTGGTGTTGAATTTATATCTACCTTGCCTCTTAATGATTCGATATTTTTGCGGACAACATCCATTCCAACGCCTCGGCCCGAAACATTAGTTATCTTCTGGGCTGTCGAGAAGCCTGGTTCGAAGATCAAATTGTATATCTCTTTATCAGATAAATTGCAATCCTCTGAAATCAGATTTTTTTCAATTGCTTTATTCAAAATGGCTTCTTTATTTAGGCCTTTTCCATCATCTTCGACCTGAATATGTATATTACCTGCTTTATGGAATGCCCTTAGTTCGATTTTGCCGGCTTCGGGTTTTCCGGCTTCTCTTCTTGCCTGAGAACTTCCTTCGATACCATGATCGATGGCATTTCGAACCATATGTATCAATGGATCGCCAATCTTATCGACTACTGTTTTATCCAGCTCTGTGTCTTCACCAGTCATAACGAAATTAACCGTTTTGTCGAATTTCTTTGATAGGTCGCGCACCAGCCGTGCCATCTTATGGAAAGTTCCGGAGACGGGTACCATTCGCAGTGAAGTCGCCATTTCTTGAAGCTCGCGCGTGATCTTATCGAGTTGATTGATATGGCGCATAAGCCCCGAAGAAGCAAGACGGGTTATTTCCTGAGATTGTGCCACCATAGACTCTGCTATGACAAGCTCACCAATTGTATCGACCAGCCTATCCAGGCGAGTCGCATCGACTTTGACAGTCTCTTTGACTACAATATTCTTCTTATGATTGGCCTTCTTCTGGCTTCTTAGGGCCTTTGCCATATCCCTGGCCTTGAGCTTTTTCTTCTCGACAAGTATTTCGCCTATCCTTTTGCCGGAATTCTGCTGCTCTTCCAAAGCTTCTTCTACATCGTCTCTGGAAATTACGCCTTTGGAGCTTAATATCTCGCCAATTTTCTTATCTTTTATTAATTCTGCTTCGATATCGCTGGTATCTTCATCCTGCTCAAAAGCTTTATTTTGTAGTATATCCCGCACTTTTTTGACAGTTTCTTTCCAAATAGTATTATAGGACTCAATTTCATTGCCTTCAACGATTGCTTTTAGCTCCAAGATAAGTGCTTTTAGTACATCGACTGCTTCGAAAGTAATATCTATTGCAGCATCTATTAGTTTGATATCGCCTTTTCTGGCCTTATCGAGAAGGTTCTCTGACTCATGTGCCACTTTCCCGATTCGCTGAAGGCTCATAAAACCAGCGGCACCTTTGATTGTATGGAAAGCGCGAAAAATAGCATTCAAAGCCTCGGAATTATCGGGATCGGTTTCGATATTAAGCAGATGGAATTCGGCTTTGTCTAAATGTTCATTGGATTCATTAATAAATTCAGAAAGGAGTGCCGGGTCTATTCCACTAATATCGGGTATTTCAGTAATATTATCCAGATCGCTTACGGAGCTTTGCATCTTTTGTTTCTCTTGCAATTTATTCAGCATTTTTTCCAGAGATAGCGGATTGCTATCATAGCCGGAAATTACCTTGAATTTCTGCAAGAACCAGTCATGGACATCGAGTAGTCTATCGATAAGGGAATGAATTTCAAATTTGGAAATCATCTCTTCTGTTTGATGGCATACCTTCTGAATTTCCATGAGCCCAAGCAGGCCGCTTTCGCCTTTTAGGGTGTGGAGAAGACGTTTGAGGTTCTGTTCTGCATTTGGATGGGAATCATTCTCTATCTGCAAAATATATTCTTCCATATCATCCATGACAGATTTCTGTTCGGCAAGAAAATCTGTCAAGATTTGTTCATCGACATTGGAAGGCAAAGTATATCCAGATGCTTTGTTTTGGTTTTGATGCTTTTGTTCTTGCTGATTTTTATCGCCAGAATTCTCTTGAATATTGGCATTAGTTTCATCAGGCTTTACTTCTTTGGATTTATTTTTTGCTTTTAGCCCATCGATATCCTTACAGATATTTTCGGGAAAATCGATTTCATCGATACTAAACCCTTCGCTGATTATCAAGATGCCGTTTTCGATACATTTTCCGATTTTTTCAATGGCCTTTTCTGGTTGGCCTTCTTCTTCGAGAATAATTGCCTCTATAATTTCAGCACACTTCAATACTATCTGAGAAACAATTTTATAATCATTTTCAACGAGCAATTTCGAAAGCTCTTCCATAGATTCATGCAAAGAGGCCAGTTCCTGGAGATCATCCGGTTCAATAAATACCAGATCTTCTGAAATTTGATTTAACTTTTTATTTATCTTATTTGACATTTTCCCTCGCAGGCTAAAAACATAAAATCTCAATATATTTTAATTATCTAACCTTTTATGGCATAATCGGCAGCTCCGATAGTCAATTGAGTAATTTCTATTGTTTATTAAAAAGTTTAAGCTAAAAAATGACAAAATTTACCGATTAGGCTTGACAGAATTTTGAAAACGATTATTTTACCAGCGCTGAAAATTGTTCTTGATATTCGGCCGAGATTGATATATCTTATGAATCTTGAAGGTTTGCTTGAAAAGAGCAAGCTTTGACAATTAAAGAATGCACTAGTTGCGCCTGTGGCTCAATTGGATAGAGCATTGGACTTCGGATCCAACGGTTGGGGGTTCGAATCCCTCCGGGCGCGATTAAATAGATTTTCCACGGTCCCATCGGCTAATTGGTTAGGCCACAAGCCTTTCAAGCTTGCAGCACGGGTTCGAGTCCCGTTGGGACCGTTTTATTTTGCCTGAATCTTCGGATTCAGGCTTTTTTGCTTTTCGCTTCGCTTAAAGCTAAGCAGTTTCCTACGGAAACTGCAACATACACGAGAGTTAAGAACCGACTCGAAATATTGTTTGGCAATTCTTAAGTCTCCTCCTTTTTAAGGAGGAGATTTAGAGGTGGTCTGCTTTTCGCTTCGCTCAAAGCTATGCGGTTTCCTCTATAAACTGAACTCAAGACAGATGAAATAACATTTCGCAATGATATTTCGTAATTTCTAATTCACCGTCTTCGCTACAAAGCTCCCACCCACCATCTATGCAAAAGCTCTGCTTTGTAGCGCAAGCTTTTCCGAAGCTCCGCTTCGATTCTTTCTAATGCCTAAGATAAGCGGAGCTTCTCAACGCGGATAAAAGTACAAGGCTGTTTATTTTACACGAATTTTAACACTGAATCTGCGTTTTTTATATTTGACAGTTTTTTGGTTTAGTTTTTTTCATAAAAGATTCTAAGGGAAGTAAATCAATGCGGAGCGTTGTAATATTGGTTTTTGGGTTTCGTTCCACGTAGAGCGATGGAATGAGGGAGAAACACAAGGCATTTATTTGATTTTGGTGTTCACTTTGCATGACTACTATCGGCCGGTTCCCGAGCAAATGAATTTATTCGCCGTATCGAGAGCAGCATCACCAATTCGCAACTGGTGTTCGCAACCGGTGTCCGGGCTTAGTCGAAGACACACTCTGTAAAACAGTGATTTCGACTACGCTCAATCACCAAATTGTTTATGCTATACTTCAGTTAATTATTAGCAATTGCACAAAGCTTGATTATTTCGCTAAAATTGCCTTTTCGATTAGAACTTTATCCATGCTCTCGAACATGAAGAAATATATCCCGGATTGCATACCTTCTGCATTCCACAAAAATTTACTCTGCCCGGTAGCAACATCAAAATTGGCAAGATTCTCGCCTAAAACGCTAAAGATATTTAGCCTGCCCTGTTTCTGGGTATCTATTTCAATTCTGCAGCTTTCATTGAATGGATTCGGAATTATTTCAATGGAAATCTCATAGCTAACAGGCAGATTTTCTTCAATGGATTCTTCGAAAACATCTGCATAAAAAATGCAGCTATCTGCAAAGCCCGCCCTGTCCTCGCTGATGATTATTATTTCATGGTATCCTTCTAATTCCGGAATCCAGATAAATTCGCTGGAATCGAAGACATAGGCTTCCTCTGGCGAGATAATTGCGCTATATGAAATTTCGCCTTCATCTATAGCCGGGAAATCGAAGCTGAATGTATCGCCGATATTCAGCACAAAATGCGAATCCGGGCAATCAGTGAGCTCTGGTGCGATGTTCTCTATCGATATTGTGATAGTGTCAAACCGCATTCCACATAAATCATCCTCAGCCTGGAAAATAATCAAACCGGAATCGCAGTCGGCATAGGGTAGTTCGACATGGAATGAATCTTCGTAGATCGAGATTGATGTGTCATATCCGCATAGCTCGAAATTTAGTAAGCATGAAGCATCCGTCCCCTCGGCAAATATGTCGCCAATATTGCCGAAAAGAGTATCCAGAGGCGAAAAAGCCGGATAAGTTCGAGGCATAATTTCAAATGATGGGCCAGTCATATCGAAATAGGCACTAAAGGTATCGCAATAGCTGAAATTGGTTTTACCATCTGTTTCCAGGAATATGAAAATCGAGTCTTCGTATTCGAGGCCGAGTTCATGCACCGGGAACCATTCAAATCTATAATCTCCAGCAGATATGCTATCTCCGATAGAGGCATCTTCGCCGAATAAATGCGCCATTTCCCATTCGGTAGTGTCATGGTGAGTATTCGAATAGTACATTCTGATATCGAAAGATGAATCCGGGCAGTCGGTTTCCAGAATATAGCGGATTTCGACATTTTCCGGGCCTTCGCATCCGGCATCGTAGAAGATATCGCTATTTACGAATGATTGTACACATCCGCAGAAAGAATAGCGATGGACAAGATTGTCTTCGATATAGTGTTCGCCGAAACTATTACCGCTAATGTCGCCACCACTAAAAAACCTCACAAGATAAACATTTCCGGGCAAAGGTATTTCTGGCCTCGGGAAGAAGACAAGCGTCGTTTCATCCGACCAATACATACCATCGGGATATTGCCTTATGCCTTCGCTGTCCATAAGCCATAGATCGGTGGTGTCAATAGCTTCATTATCATCGAGTATAAAGAGTATCGAGTCTGGATTGCATGAGTCTGCGGCTATGTGGCCGGTGGGAGCTATGTCATCGCCTATTATATTGAAAAAGTTAGTTGAATCGCAATTCTCATGCCCGAAGGAATCAATGACACATAGCTTTAGCTGAGCATTCACCGTTACTTCAGGATAGGTCCATGTATAAGAGCTGTCGGAATTATCAGAAGTTGCGATTAATCTCCAGGTAGAATGGCGTGTCGGGCAATAATATATCTTTATCGGAAAGATTGGAGAAGTAGTAAATGGCGGAATAAAAGAATCGCTCACAGTCCATGTAATATCCACGGTTTCTTCAATACTGCCGCTGGTAATATCATCGACACTAATTTCAGGGATTTTTGTATCCAATGGGCCACTCTCTGATGAACCGATATAATGTATTCCTCCCGAGGGGCAGTTGCGAATGAAAGAATAAATAAATGCTCTATCATTGTTCCAGTCCGTTATAATAAGCTCCATAGCATCATCATAATCAATATCAGGTAAAAAAGCTGCTGCAGTCGCAAATGAAATTCTTTCAGATGAAGTAGTTGGTTTAATCAGCAGATCAAAATTCGTGTGGTATAGATCGCTTAGGCTATCAGAACCATAAAATATATATGCTGAATTAGTACCACCATATCTTAAGTTAGGATTGGCCACAAGGATATCATCAAAGCCATCGTCATTTAAATCACCACCACCTTTCACATAGATCCCAAAGCAGCAACCGATGTCAACCGTAACGGTATCTTCTATTATTATATCTGCATCTGTATTAAGCATTGTATCAGGATGTATTCCACCCAGGAAAATATGTACTTTAGATATATTTGATGTGCCGATAATTAAATCATTGAGGCCATCCTGGTTAAAATCACCAGCGCTCGATATGGAACTTGCCCTGTCCGTACTTAATGAATCGATAATAGTTATATCGGCATCTTCGGTAGTGTAACTGCCTGACAAACCCGTTCCGCCGTAAAATATGAAGGTTTTATTAATTGTTAGCCTGTCATCTTTAAGAGATGTTATGGCAATATCATCAACGCCATCACCATTGAAATCTCCCAGATTACTCATGCCAATTCCGAGAAGCGAACTACTTACAGTACCAGTAATCATTATATCGGCATCGGTTGCCTCTATTTCTGTCGGGAATGAATCACCAAAGAAAATGTAGACTCTACCAGACGAACGTCCGCCACCATCATTGCTGGGAGCTGCAACCATAAAGTCCGGAATGCTATCTGAGTTGATATCTCCAGCAAAAGATACCCGCCTACCAAAAAATTCAGCCAAATCTTCACCATTGATTATAATTTCGGCATCAGAAGCATTGTAATCTCCAGATGTCCTGCCACCGTAAAAGACATATGCTCTTCCCGCATCCCATGTGGCTTCATCACAATTCGGTGCGCCAATTAATAATTCATCGAAACCATCACCATTAATATCACCTATACAGTCTATGCTATTGCCAAAAGCATCACCATCATTTTCGCCACTTAGTTTGATTGAGTTATTCTCATCATATATTTGCCCTATCAGAGAGTCTGTATCGAATACAAAGACATGTCCGCTATTTAATTCAGGATTAGGTATAGCAATGTCGAATTTATCATTATTATCGAAAATACCGGCATTTGAAACAGCTTTCGCAAAAGAGCCATCATCACTCAAAGCTTCTATTTTCGAAATTGCTCCTACCATAATGCCTTCTTTAAATTGAGCATAGGGCTCGATTGTATCAGCACCGAAAACTGTATGTGCATCTTCTACCGCACCCATAACCAGTAATTCCATTGAAAAATCATTGCCTTCAATTCCCGGCACATCAGCTCCAGCATCCCAAACAATTTCGAGAGATTCACCGGGGGCTATACCCATGCCGATTGCACCAGAGACGGAGCCGAATGTTATATCCTGTGAAAAGCCTCGATCATTTGAGCATAATAAGCCTATATTGCCTATGGCATCACTAATGAAGTCGTAATTTATGATAACAGTGTCTGAACCATTAGTTTTCTCATAGAAATTAATATTTCTGATAACAGCATCGTAGAATGTATCTGGTGGGCAGGGACATGGAGATGAAAATTCGATGCAATCTATTTGAATTGG
Organism: Candidatus Zixiibacteriota bacterium; assembly: GCA_046542255.1. Classification (GTDB taxonomy): domain Bacteria; phylum UBP14; class UBA6098; order JBKHBT01; family JBKHBT01; genus JBKHBT01. The sequence continues at coordinate 41,836 of JBKHBT010000019.1, forward strand.
TGAATTTTCGATACAAACCTTGTAAATATATGCATCACCATATAAATTGATTCTTCTTTCGCAGCCAACTATATCGGGAATTCTAAACCAGCCAGCTGTTGTTGATGAAATTTCATAATCGGGTATTGGAAGTCCTCCAAAAGTCATAGTGGCATCGAGAGATATATTTGTCCCTTCGAAAGAAATGATATCTCCTATCTCACCGCAAAAGGCATTCAGAAAGTTTAATCTCAACCATTCACAATAGACTTGAAGAGAAAAACTCAAATCTCCCAATGCTGTTGAATAGTCAAGAAGATGAACGGCCTGCCAGGCCCATTCTGGAATGATGAAGCTAATATGTGTGGAATCGATCCAATTAACCTCCAGGGTTTCTTCTTCAAAAACTATATTGGCTTCAGTAACCAGGTTATTCCCATAAACAAATACTGTATCTCCTGGATCGGCGCAAATAGTAGAATCAATATTCGGAAACCTCGGTGGCGGCAAGCAATCCTCTGTATCATAGCCTTCAATCCTTGCCAAAGCACCCATAGTATTGATTATAAAACGGAAATCCATCGGCTCCGTGTATCCAACGATACCAGTCTCGAATGTATGACAATCTGGTATGGCAATAATTCGCCCACCGAGATGGCAGTCACATTCTTCACCATCTGTTCTATCGGGATAACTCACGACCGCCGCTGCTTTTTCAAGTGATTCGTCCATAATAAATGGAAATGCAGGCGGTAATACATGGATTCCTGCTGCCGCTGAAAAAACCAGATATTCGATATCATTCGTGAAGGGTGGAAATGTAGCTACATTTGTTGCTCTAAAAGGGCTTCCCGGATGATATGTCAACCCAGTAACCCACCTCTCATCATGCAATAAATCATTATGTGGCTCCAAATCGTCCCAGGCTATTGGCATTATTAGAAGATTCCCACCATGACAAACGAAATCGATAATTTGCTAGCGCTGATCATAATCAAATCCGGCATCATCACAATAATTATGATGCATGAGAATGAGAAGGTCATAGCCGGATAGATCTGGATACCTCACAGACTCCGTAGTGAAATCTATGCTTGCTCCATGAGCAGCAAGGCTGTCCCAGAGCACTTGAAAAGTCGTTCTATCATGATGGCCGCACATAGGCGCATCATCGACCAGCACATTGCTCGAAAAAGCTATAGTCGACATAATCAATAAAAAACATAATACCCAATTTCTCATTTTTCCCCCAGAGCACAATTCTTTTATACCCAACTTCCACAAAAAATAGAAGAGTTCCTTTACTGAAGGGCTTTAGAT
>JBKHBT010000107.1:0-11276 GCA_046542255.1 Candidatus Zixiibacteriota bacterium
TAATTTAATGAAGCAAGCGATTTGTGCGGCGAGTCATTTAACAATGGATCCAAATTTCCAATCAAAAAATAGATAATTAGGCAAATAATACTTGCAAATTTAACAAAAAGGAAATAAAAATTTTAGCAGAATATTATTAGCCTTTTTCGACAAAAAAGCTTGATTTGCTTCGATGTTCTTGCTATTTTAGATTATTAGAAGAATTGAAAACATAATGCTATAGGGAGTCTTTATGAGTGGTCACAATAAATGGAGTTCGATCAAGCATAAGAAAGGCGCAGCCGATGCCAAGCGAGGCAAGCTTTTCAGTAAATTGATCAGAGAAATTACAGTCGCAGCCCGTGATGGCGGTGGCGATATCGAATTTAATCCACGCCTTAGAAGCGCGGTAGAACAAGCGAAAACAGCCAATATGCCTGCCAATAATATCGAAAATGCAATAAAACGTGGTACGGGCGAATTGCCCGGCGTGGATTATGAAGAAATGACCTATGAAGGATACGGCCCTAATGGTGTTGCAATTATGATCAATACGCTTACCGATAATAAAAATCGAACCGTGGCTGAAGTTCGTCATATATTCGATAAATACGGCGGTTCGATGGGCGAGTCGGGTTGCGTTAATTGGATGTTCGATAGAAAAGGCATGATAATAGTCAAAGCCGATCAGCTCGATGAGGAAGAGATGCTCGATAAGGCTCTCGAAGCCGGCGCAGAAGATATGGAAACAGATGAAGAGTTCTATACCATATATACTGAAGCCAATGCACTTCATGAAGCAGCCGAAGAGCTGAAAAAAGCCGGTGTCAAAATCGAAAATGAAGAACTGACCTATGTACCACAGAACACTATCAAAGTCGAAGGAAAAGATGCCGAGAAGGTGCTTCGTCTGATGGACGCTTTCGAAGACCAGGACGATTCACAGAATGTAGTTACTAATGCAGATATCGATGATGAGGTAGTGGAGGAATTCCATAATCAATAATAAAAAAGAATCCTATTCAAAAGATCTTCACAAAAGGCAAAGCCAGAAAGATGACCTGTCACATATCAAGCTTTTTATTAGCGATCTCGATGGTACTTTGCTGGATTCTGAAGGCAAGATGCATGCGGATAATATCCATGCTGTAGAATCGCTACGAAAGCGTGGTATCAAGTTTTCCATTGCAACCGGCAGGATGATGACGGCTGCTCTATCACCGCTGAAGGGCCTCGAAATCGATTTCCCGATGATTACGCTAAATGGCTGCTATGTCGGGCATCCTGAGCTTTTCCACAAACCGATTCCGAATGAGATTATTTATAGGGTTTTACCCATTATCGATGGAATCGATGCCACAATCGTAGCGATGAAGAAAGACAATGCCTTCATGGCCGGCCATGAGCATATAGAAAACAAAGCGCTCGAGAATTGGGTATCCAATATCGAATATGTCCCAAAAATAAAAAAACAACATCTATCATCTACTACCGAATTTCTTATAACAGGACCGAAGGATGCAATCGATAATTTCCACAATAGTTGCAAAGAAATCCTCGGCGAAGATGCAGATATTTTTACTTTTCCGTCATTGCGATATAAACCCTTATGGTATAGCGAAATACGAGCTAAAAATGTAAACAAGGGCGAATCACTACAGGTTTTTCGCGAGCATCTTGGCCTTAAGAAAGATGAAGTTTTTATAGTCGGCGATTATCTAAATGATATCGAGCTTTTCGAAGAAGCCGGATTTTCTGCCGCACCGTCTAATGCCCTTGAAATCGTCAAAGAAAAGGCGGATTATATTTCGCCAAAATCCAATGATGAGCTTGCAATTGTCGAAATAATAGATAGATTTTTTACCTGATAATGAGAGTTTTAGGCATAGATCCGGGAATCAAAAATCTTGGATGGGGAATTGTCGAGGGCGAAAAGCGCAAGATACACCATCTCGATTCAGGCGTTTTTTCTCCCACCCGGTCGGATGACCTTGGCGAGAAACTCCTTGCCATTTTTGATTTCCTCTGCGAGAAAATCGAACAATACCAACCTGACCTTGTAGCTATTGAATCGGTATTCGTATCCAAAAATCCCAGGAATACACTGAGATTGGGCGAAGTAAGAGCCGCTGCAATTTTGGCATGTACACAAAAAAAGACTAAATTCAAGGACTATGCGCCCCGGGAAGTCAAAAAAAACTTAACAGGCTCTGGTGCTGCTAATAAAAACCTTGTCGCCGATATGGTTTGCACAATTCTCAAAATGAAAAGGCAAAAGAGCAAACTGGATAGATATGATGCAATCGCTCTGGCCATTTCAGGTATTTGGGATATGCAATGGAAAGTAAATACCAAAAAGCATAAAAAATAATAATGTAAATAAAGCAAAGAGGAAATATGATAGATTCAATCAGGGGAAAATTGATTATAAAAGAGCCAGCTCGTGCGGTAATCGAATGCGGCGGCATTGGTTTTGAACTGAATATCCCTTATAGCACATATCAGGTTTTGCCCAAAAAGGGCGAAAAATGCAGCTTATTTGCCCATCTTGTCCACCGCGAGAATGCTATGGAACTGTATGGCTTTTCCAGCCAGAAAGAACGTGAGCTTTATCGCAAACTTATAGCTGTTTCCGGGATTGGGCCCAAGATCGGCATCGCAGTTCTCTCGGGAATGGATGTCGATAGCTTTATTTCTGCAATCAAAGCAGGCGAATCCGGTTATCTGACCAAAATCTCTGGTATCGGCAAGAAAACAGCACAGAGATTGATAGTCGAACTTCGCGACAGGGTCAAAGATATTGTTCTCGATGAGAAAGATGAACCATCTTCATTAGGTAAAGCCGATGAAGCACTCGATGTTCTACTGACTCTTGGTTATAAAAAACCGCAGGCCGAAAAGGCAATAAAAAGAGTTATGAAGGCTAAAAAGGGCATATCGGTCGAGGAAATCGTCAAATTATCATTAAAAGAGATATAAAAATCGATAGATAGAATTGACTTAGCATTGTTTTTTTTATATCTTAAATTTGTTTGAAGAATTTTAATACGGAAGGTATATTGGAAGAGCGCGAGAATCTGACAGGCGAACAGCTCGATGATGAAATTCAATTAGAGAGTACTCTTCGTCCGCAAAAGCTTGAATATTTCCTTGGCCAGACCAAGCTGAAAAGGAAACTTCGTGTATTTCTTAAGGCAGCAAAATTTCGCGAAGAACCACTCGACCACAGCCTTTTCCACGGACCACCAGGAACAGGGAAAACCACGCTCGCCAATATCATAGCTAATGAAATGGAAGTCGATATTGTAACTTCATCGGGCCAAATTCTCGAGAAAGCCGGCGACCTTGCCGGAATACTTACTTCACTCGAAGAAGGCGATGTTTTCTTCATCGATGAAATCCATCGCTTGAACCAGACGGTCGAGGAATATCTTTATTCGGCTATGGAAGACCATTTTCTTGATATTGTGATAAATCAAGGCCCTTCAGCAAGAACCGTAAGGCTGAATCTGGAGCCTTTTACACTCGTTGGCTCTACGACAAGGCCGGGAATGCTAACCTCCCCACTTCGGTCAAGATTTGGCATAATAGAAAGGCTTCATTATTATCAGCCGGAAGAGCTGAAGCTTATTGTGCTTCGCTCGGCCAGAATTCTCGACATCGAAATCGAGGATGATGCTGCCTTTGAGATCGCAAGACGTTCCAGAGGCACACCAAGAATAGTCAATAGGCTTCTTAGAAGGGTACGCGATTATGCTCAGGTCGAAGGCGATGGAGTCATCAGGCTCGATATAACAAAATATGCACTAAAAATTCTCGATATAGACGAAGCCGGACTCGATGATATGGACAGAAGCATATTAAAGATTATTATCAATAATTACAAAGGTGGGCCAGTCGGAATCAAGACTATTGCCGTGGCATTGTCCGAAGATGTCAATACAATCGAAGAGATGTATGAGCCATATCTTGTGCAGCAAGGTTTCCTGATGAGGACCACGCGCGGCAGAGTAGCCACTGCTCTTGCAGGAAAACATCTCAAAATTAACTATAACGGCTTGCAAATTCAGAAAAATGAATTATTTTGATAAAATAAACGATTAATAAATGGAGGTATTATGAGAACCCTGGGTTTTTTATTAGTATTAATTGTATCTTTGGCAGCTTTTGCGCAGACTGACGATGTGGTCGCCGAAGTAAACGGCACTGAGATCACAAAAGCCGACTTTAAGAATATCGATAGCCAAAAATTCGAGCATATCGATTTAAGCCAGATGGATCAGCACATGAGACAAGAAATTCTCGATGAATTAATCAATAAAACTCTTCTTTATAGTGAAGCAAAAGATGCTAATCTCACTCAAACAGAATTATATAAAGAAATGATGGAATCTTATAAGAAAAAGGCTCTCATTGAGACTTTTATTCAGACTGAAATTTACCCAAATATCGAAGTCTCAGAAGAAGAGATTCAAAGAGAATATAAATCTAATTGGAACTATTATAAGCCTGAAAGAATGAAAGTTGCAATGATTATGGCCAAAGGAACCGATGATATCTCTGAAGCACTAGCAACTCTCAAAGCCGCCGATTTCAAAAGTGATGAAAATAGTCAAAAGAATGTAGATATCTATGAAGAAATGCACAATTCAAATACCGAATTTATGATAAATGATATAAGAAAAGATGAGTATTTCGTCAAAGAAATCGAAGGTTTTTGGGATGCGAAGCCCGGCGATTTCATCGGGCCAGAGGAGGTTCACGGAGAAAAGATGGCTTTCAAAGTTATCGAAAGAATTCCAGAAGATTCCGTGCCCCTCGGTGAAGTCAGCGATGAAATAAAAAAGAAGCTTAAAAGAAGAAAACTCGATGAATATATAAGAGGACATGCCGAAGAGCTCAGGAAAAATGCTACGATAACTATTCATAATAATGTATTAAATGATATGTAAACTGGAGGGGCATGTTTTCAAAAAAAAATGTTTTAATTTGCATATTATTATTTATCAGCATTCAATTAGCTGCTTCAGAAAGTCAATTATTAAATATCATAGAAACCGAATTAGAAAATTCGGTTTCTGAGCTTAAGTATTCCGATAAATCAGAATTATATTATCTTTCATACGGAATAACAGGATATCATAGAATAAGCCTTTCTTATGAATTGGGCACACTATCGCGCGAAAATGATTACCGCGAAAGAATTCTGGATATCGACCTTCGAGTAGGCGACTATCACCGGGACAATACTCATGAACTTCGCGAAAAATACGGCGGTAGTTCCTACTATCGTGGTATCGGAAGAGTGGATATACCGATTAATGACGATAAAGAAGCCATCAAAGATGCCATCTGGCTTGCAACCGATGAAGCCTACAAAGATGCCATCGACAAATATCAAAAAGTCCTCAGAAATACAAAAGTCAAAGTCGAGGCGGATGATACGTCATCTGACTTTTCCAAAATCCAACCATCGATTCATTTAGAAGAACCGGTAGATGTCGAACTTGATAAGGAAAAATGGCATGGAATCTTGCAGGATTTATCTTCCAAAATGAAAGAAAATCCTGATGTGTATTCGGGTAATGTTAATCTTCGGCTGACTTCAAAAAACTCCTATTTCGTCAATTCCGAAGGGACAAAGATTCAGCAGAGCAATAAATTTCTTACGCTTAGTATTTATATGAATACTATTGCCGAAGATGGCATGGAGCTTTATCGCTCGAAAAATTTTTCATCCGGTAGGCTCGATGATTTGCCATCTCCCGAAGCTCTCGGCGACACAATAAGCCGGCTGATGACAGAGCTTACCGAACTTCGCAATGCCGAAATGGTCGAGCCATATTCTGGCCCGGCGATTCTTATGAGTCGTGCCAGTGGCGTGTTTTTCCACGAGATATTCGGGCATAGGATAGAAGGGCATCGTCAAAAATCAGTCAATGATGGACAGACCTTCTCTGACAAAGTCGGAGAATCTATTTTGCCGGAATTCCTATCCATATACGATGACCCGACTATTGATCGATTCAATGGTGAAGGATTACGAGGTTACTTTAAATATGACGATGAAGGCACAAAAGCCAGAAGAGTCGATGTAGTTAAAAATGGCACCTTGAATGAATTCTTGATGTCGCGTAGCCCTATCGAAAATTTCCCGGAAAGCAATGGCCATGCAAGAAGACAGCCCGGAAATAGAGCCGTATCAAGGCAAGGTAATCTTTTTATCCATTCTGATAAAGAGATGTCCTATGAGAATCTACGTCAAAAGCTGAAGGATGAAATCAAAGAGCAGGATAAACCCTTTGGCCTTCTTTTCGCAGATATTTCTGGCGGTTTCACGATGACTGGCCGATATGGCCCGCAATCATTCAAAGTGCAGCCACTGATGGTCTATAAGGTTTATGCAGATGATAGGCCGGATGAGCTGGTTCGCGGTGTCGATATCGTTGGTACGCCGCTTACTTCCTTCAGCAAGATAATCGCAACCGCCGATGATTATGGCATTTTCAATGGTTCATGCGGCGCGGAATCGGGAATGATTCCTGTTTCTGCTATTTCGCCGAGTATCCTGGTTTCGCAAATCGAGGTGGAGAAGAAAATGAAAGGGCAGGATAGGCCACCGATTCTCTCGCCACCGGCAAAGGGGGTAAACTGATGCGGAAATTTATTTGCAAATTAGTATTAATCTCGATAGCATTTTCTCTTATGGCCGAATCGCCTATTATGACTGCGATGAAGCTGGAAATCGAGCGCTCGATGGATAAGCTGATGATGGAAGATATGGAAAAGCCATATTTTATTTCATATAATATTACAGATGAGGATGGTTGGATAATCGTTGCTGCATCGGGTGGTGTTATAAAAACACAACCACGGCGAAATAGACGATTGCATACAAATGTCAGAGTCGGAAACTATGATATGGATAATTCCAATTTCCGCTCGCAAAGCTATTGGTGGTCGCTTCGGCCAGATAATATGCCGATCGGCAATGATATAACCGTGGCAAGATATACATTGTGGAAGTCCACCGATGATTCCTATAAAAGCGCACTCGAGAACCTGGCACGCAAAAAATCAGTCATCGAACAAACCCAACAGGAACAGAATTATCCCGACTTTTCAAAAGAAGAGCCAAATAAATTCATCAAAGAATATGATGGCGATTTCGAGCTGAACCAGACAGTCTGGGAAGAAAAAGCTATCGCTTTCTCAGACATACTCTATGAAAACCCTGAAATTCAACGTTCCAGTGTGTCTTTTTATGCTGGTAATAATGCGAAATATTTCGTTAATTCAGAAGGCAGCGCAATAGAATTTTCGGGCGATTTCCACGAAGCCCTTGCGATTGGCATTGCTCAAGCCGAAGATGGCACTTATGTCTTAGATAGCGAAATCAGATATTATTCATCGGAAGATGATATCGATTGGGATGAATTCGAAGAATCATGTTATGAACTGTCTAATCGTCTTGCCAAGATGCGCAATGCAGATACGCTCGATTATTTTCTTGGCCCAATACTATTTAAGGAACAGGCCTCGGCAGAATTTTTTGCACAGAGCTTAGATAGCCGAATAAATGCGCCTTCGAAGCCTATTTACGAGAATAAAGATAGAAATATGTTCCAGAGCGGAGACAATGATTTCGAAAATAAACTCGGCCGTAAAGTCGCATCGACTCATATATCTATTTTTGATGATCCGAATATCGAAGAGTTCAATGATATAAAGCTACTTGGCCATTATAAATATGATGATGAGGGCGTAAAAGCCTGGAGAGTAGGTATTATTGAGCAGGGGATTCTCAAGAGTTTCCTTATGAGCAGGAAGCCTTTCCGCTATCTCCGCAAATCAAACGGCCATGGCAGACAGGCCTGGTCGGGAATTAGCGCTTCTATGGCGAACTTATTTATCGAAAGCGAAGAGGAAGTAACCGAGAAAAAGCTAATCGACAAGTATCTTGAGTTGATAGAAGAAGAGAATCTCGAATATGGGATCGTTGTCGAGAAATTAAGCACATCGTATATTTTTAATATATCCTCATCAACCGGTGTTCGTTCGATTCTTAATAGATTGGGCGATGGATTCAGGAGAATCGATACCAACTCCGATATTTTGCCGCCGCTCGTTTTTTATAAAATCTATCCAGACGGCAGAAAAGAGTACTTAAGAAAAATGGCCTTCTCTGATCTCGGTAGCCGGGCTTTAAGGGATATCGAAACAACAAGCAAGGAAAAATATGTCTATAATTCTTTCAATGGTAAGAGCTTGTCTGTAATTGCTCCGAAATTTTTTATTCTGGAAGAAGCCGAATTAGTTCGTATGGACATGTCGGGTGATAAGCAACCCGTTATTGCAAAGCATAAAAAATAAAGATATTTTCATTTATCGATGTATTTTTGTCAAATAATTGTTGACATAATATGATTAATTTGCTTATCTTTGAAATGTAGAGAGACTTAATATAAATTAACCTGCGTAAACGGGGGTAGTAATGTCTTTGGATAATTTTAATCAACTAGAACAAAAGATAAATCGTGCATTAGAGATGATCGGCCGACTCAAGACAGAAAAGGCTGGCCTTCAAGATGCAAATCAACAGCTCGAGATGCAGAATAAACACCTGCAGAGCGAGATTGAAAGACTGAAAAATGAAAACGACGAAATCCGATCCCAGCTCGAGAAGTCATCATCGATGAACTCGGAAGTCGAGGATCAACTGAAGGATAAGATAGATTCATATATCGGAAAAATTGACGATATCCTTGGTTCGGATGTCTAATTAAATCTCGAAAGGCGATTGGATTTTGAATGTCGGATACTGAGAAAAAAGTAATAAAAGTCGAGCTTTATGGCAAAACCTTTAAGGTCCGTAGCGATGATGAAGAATATCTTCAAAGTATCGCAGGGCGAATAGATGATCTTATGCAAATAATCGGTAGGGGAAAGCAACCATTCGATATCTCACTTGTACTTGCATCTCTTACATTGGGCGATGAACTTGCCAAAGCAGAAGAGAAAATCAAAAAATACGAGGAAAGCCAGAAACGTCTAATAGACAGCCTCGATGCTGCTTTCGATGATGATTCTCAAAAGCTTCAGTCCCAGGCACCTGATGAAAAGCAAAAAATCGAATCTGAAGAAGATTCAGATGAAGAGAAAAAGCTTGAAAACCAGGATGATAAAGAAAAAGAATCTGAAAATCGATCCGATGATTAGAATCAGGTAATTCAGTCCAATCCCAATTTTCCCATATATAATCTTACTTCAGCTTGAATCCTATTGGATTCGGGCGTTTTTTATATTGAAAGGAGCACAATATGTCTCAATTAGTAATTATAGCACTGGCAGCGCTTGCCGTTGGTGGCGCTTTGGGATATTTTATCGGGAATTATTTAATAAAGCGTGCTTCGAATTCTATTATTGTAGAGGCTGAAAGAAAAGCTGACCAGATCACTGCCGAGGCCGAAAAGAATGCAGAAATAAAACTAAAAGAATCTGAATTAAAGGCAAAAAGCGAGTGGCTGGTCGCAAAAACTGAATTCGAGCAAAGCACAAAGGAAAGAAGATCCGAGTTAGAGAGACTCGAAAAGAGAATCCGCGAGCAGGAAGCAAGTGTCGAAAATAAGGCCGACATGCTTCGAAAACGCGAAAAAAATATTGATAATTACCGTAAAAATCTCCAAACCAAAGAAAAATCGATCAATACACGGCAAAGGGAACTCGACGATCTCATCAAAAAGCAGAACGTCCAGCTCGAAAGAGTCGCTGGCATGACATCTGATGAGGCAAAACAGATTCTTATGCAGAATCTCGAAGCCCAGGCAAGAGCCGAAGCAGCACAAAGAGTAAAAGAAATCAAAGACGAAGCCGAAACAAAAGCCGAAAGAGAAGCGAAGCAGATTATTATCACCGCTATCCAAAGAGTGGCTGCCGATACCACTGCTGAAGCAACAGTTTCGGTTGTCTCATTGCCATCCGATGAAATTAAGGGCAGGATTATTGGCCGAGAAGGCAGAAATATTCGTGCATTTGAAATCGCTACCGGAATAGATGTAATTGTCGATGACACTCCGGAAGCGATTATCCTATCAGGATATGACCCAATTCGCCGTGAAATCGGAAGAATCGCTATGGAGAAGCTCATTATCGATGGAAGGATTCATCCTGCCAGAATAGAAGAAACAGTGCAAAAGGCAGAAAAAGAGCTTGAGGTTATAATTAAAGAAGCCGGCGAACAGGCATGTTTCGAAGTTGGTGTGCACAGGATTGCGCCCGAGCTGGTCAAGCTTCTAGGAAGGCTACAATACAGAACATCCTACGGGCAGAATGTTTTGAATCATTCTATTGAAGTTGCTAAGATCTGTGGCCTTATGGCAGAAGAGCTGGAGCTGGATGTTAGAATGGCGCATCGTGCTGGACTTTTGCATGATATTGGAAAAGCAATCGACAAGGGCCGTGAAGGAACCCATACCGAGCTTGGTTATGAAGTCGCAAAGCGGCATGGCGAGAAGGAAATCGTGCTTAATGCAATCGCTTCACATCATGAAGATGTCGAAGCAACAAGTCCGATTTCGATACTCGTTGCAGCTTCTGATGCTGTTTCCGGTGCAAGGCCAGGCGCAAGGCGCGAAACGCTCGAAAACTATATCAAGCGACTCGAGAAGCTGGAACAATTGGCCGCATCATTCTCTGGCGTGCAGAATTCCTATGCAATTCAGGCAGGCCGTGAGATTAGAGTCATTGTCGAGCCAGATAGAATTACAGATTATGATAGCGATGTGCTATCTGCTGATCTGGCATCCAAGATTCAGGAAGATCTCGAATATCCCGGACAGATAAAAGTTACTGTAATCAGGGAACACCGTGCAGTTGACTATGCTAAATAGCTGAAGATATTTAGCATTAAGCTAAATAGCTGAAGATATTTAGCATTAAGCTAAATAGATGAAAATATTTAGCATTAAGCTACAAAGCATGAGCTTTTTAGCAACAAGCTGATTTGCGTAACTAGATCAGAATCAGCTAAGCACTAACTAATGTTGGATATAATATAAAAAGCCGTTTTTTTGAAGCGGCTTTTTTTTATGGCTTAATTTGTCAGTATTTCTCTACTAAAGCCATTCAAATATAAGCAAAATATACTACTTAAAATAGTACTGTCTCGAAAATAAAACAGAAATTGTTGCAGGATATAATTTATACTGAAGTGTTCCACAGCCATTTCAACAGCTAGCCCAAACCACGCAAGGCCTTGCGCTGATTTGGGGGTTCACTTGGCATGACTACATTTCGAT
>JBKHBT010000020.1:0-42602 GCA_046542255.1 Candidatus Zixiibacteriota bacterium
CAATACTCAAATAAAACATTCATAAACCCAAAAATTTTCAAAACACAACACCTCGTTCCAACCGCTCCGCGGTGGAACGCAAAAAAACGACGCTCTGCGTCATGCCTTCCGATACTAAAAAAAACATTCATAAACCTAAAAATTTTCACTTTGACATTTTATATAATATGTAATATGTTTATTTTCTGGATAATTTCTGTTTTCCAGAATAACCGGATAGAAGACATTTATCTTAGTTTTAACAAGTTATAGGAGGTCTTTGATGGGCAATATCGGTTCCTATGAAGATGTGTACAAGGATTTTACCTGGGATAAAGCGCGAGAGATTCTCGGCTATAAAGACGGTGATCCGCTCAATATCGGTTACTACTGCTCCGACCGTATCTGCGAGCAGGGCAAAGGCGATAAGCTGGCACTTATTTGGGAAGGCCATGGCAATGTCGTAAAGAAATATACATTCGATGAACTTCGCATTAATTCCAATACCTATGCGGCCTATCTTCGCAGCATCGGAGTCAAAGAAGGCGATAGGATTTCTATTTTTATGGATAAGATCCCTGATTTGTATTTCGCATTTCTCGGAATTCTGAAGCTCGGTGCTATAGCACAGCCACTATTCTCGGCATTTGGCGAAGAGTCAGTATTTACGCGCATGGAAGATGCAAGTGCCAAAGTTGTCCTGACGCAGAAGCGCCATTATAGAAAAGTTAGACGCATCAAAGACGACCTCCCAGATCTGGAGCATATCGTTGTTGTCGATGATGAAAATGCCAAGCTAAAAGAGCGCGAGAGCATCTTTATTCTTGATAAAGCCGATAAAGTCGAAGATTTCGAATATGTCAAGACTGGCCCTGAAAGCCCATCTATACTTCATTATACATCCGGCACAACCGGAAAGCCCAAAGGTGCGAAGCATGTGCATAGCAGCATAATCTGCCAGCATATCACAGCCAAATGGGTCCTCGACCTCAAAGATGATGATATCTATTGGTGTACAGCGGATCCTGGCTGGGTAACCGGAACTTCCTATGGAATTATTGGCCCATGGAGCCTGGGCGTTACACAGGTTATCTATGATGGCGGTTTTGGAAGCAAGAAATGGTATGATATTCTTCAGAAATACAAGGTTTCGGTTTGGTATACTGCACCTACGGCAATTCGACTTCTCATGCGAGATGGTGCAGAGCTGGTCAAGGAATATGATACATCGAATCTGCGTCATATGTTATCTGTTGGCGAGCCACTTAATCCCGAAGGAGTTGTTTGGGGCGAAGAAGCATTTGGAATGCCTTTCTATGACACATACTGGCAGACAGAAACCGGCGCAATCATGATTGCTAATTATCCCGGCATGAAGGTAAAACCTGGCTCGATGGGTAGGCCATTCCCGGGCGTTACTGGTACTGTCCTCGACCTCGAAAGCTATGAAGTCATTCAGGAACCCGGCAAAGTCGGCCTAATTGCGCTAGAACCTGGCTGGCCAAGCATGATGCGCGAATATTGGAATAATCCTTCCAAGTATGAATCCAAGTTCATAAATGGTTGGTATATCACCGGCGACCGTGCCAGTATCGATGAAGACGGCTATTTCTGGTTTGTCGGCCGTGATGATGATGTCATAAATACCGGCGGACACCTGGTCGGCCCATTCGAAATCGAATCTGCATTGGTCGAACATGAAGCAGTCGCTGAAGCAGCAGCCGTCGGAAAACCCGATAAGGTCAATATGGAAGTCGTTAAGGCATTTGTATCGCTGAAGCCTGGCTATGAAGCCGATGGCGACCTCGAGCTGAAGATTATGAATTTCATCAGAAAACGTCTTTCACCGCTTGCAATGCCGCAGGAAATCGAGTTTATGACAAAGCTTCCTAAGACACGAAGTGGCAAGATTATGAGAAGACTTCTTCGCGCCAAAGAATGGGGCGAGGACGTTGGCGATACATCGGGAATGGCATAAAGGCTCTTATACGGTATGAGGTAGGGGCGGCTCGCAAGCCGCCCCTACCCGCGTGCCCATAACTCCATACTACACGAGTCGCCCAAAAAACTTATAAACAGATTGTTTGCAGAGATATAAAAATCAACAATAATATAAACACAGGAGGAAACTCATGGATGAAATGGAAAAAATCATACTCGATTATGTAGTCGAAGAATATCTCGAAGAGGATGACGAGGAAGAAATCGATGTCGATTCTCCACTTATCTCTTCCGGTATTGTAGATAGCTTCTCGATGGTCAGCTTGAAAACCTTTCTCGAGAGAAAATACGATATCAGCATTCCAGATGAGAAGGCTTCTCCGGAGGCATTCGATACTGTTACCAAAATTGCAAAAGTCGTCCGCGAGCATCAGAAATAATTAAGTGATTTTTATCGATTATTAATCGATATAATAATCGGGTTTATCTAAAGTAGAATTGCCCCTTCAATAATTGAAGGGGCAATTTATGTGAGTCCCCTAAGAACTATATTGTACAAATTACCAGATTTCTTCTTCAATTTCAGTATTTCTGGGAATTTTAATTGTGAATGTGCTTCCTTCACCTGGTGATGATACCACTTCGATCTGCCCACCGAGGCGATTTAGGATATGCCTTGTTATAGCCAATGAAAGGCCTTTGGATTCCGGCCTCATGAAATCGCGCACTGAAAATTCATCGAAAATTTTGCGTATATTTTCCGGCTTTATACCAATTCCATGATCTTTGATATCTATTTTGTAGAAACCATTTTGATTCCCCAGCTTTAGGTCAACTGTTTGGTCATTTTCTGAGAATTTTACGGCATTATCGACTACATTGTCTATTGCTCTGTCGAGAAGTTTCCAGTCGGTTTGTAGAATTTCATCATCTTCAATATCGACCTTAAAATCGATATTTTTTTCTTTGGCTTCCATATTATGCCTTGATATGATGTCAGAGATTCTTTGTGTTGCGCTTTGCCCTGTTATCTCGATTTCTTTGCCGGCTTTCAGGTCGCAGATAAGAGTTGTTTTACGGATAAGGTCGTGTATTTCATAGGCTTTATCTGCGATTTGACCAAGATCTTCTTCAAGCTCTTGTGTCCACTGCCTGTCATCGCGATGGAATTCTGCGAGGCTTATTATTGCATGAAGAGGCGTCATCGTCTCTGAATTGAACATCTGCAATAGCTCGTCTTTTATCTTTTCGACCTCTTCAGTATGCTTTAGCCTGAGAAATATCCTCACTTTGGCTTCCAGCTCTTCATCGATAAATGGCTTTGTAATATAGTCATCTGCGCCGGATTCATAGCCTTGCAATCTCTCATTGACCATTGCTTTGCCGGAAACGAGAATGATTTTAATAAAGCTAAATTTCTCATTTTGGCGAATTCTTTTGCATGTTTCATAGCCTGTAATTCCCGGCATCATGATATCCAGCAGAATCAGGTCCGGCATAAATATTGGAAGTTTCTCAAGGGTTTCTTCGCCAGTCTGTGCTTTTTCTATAATATACTCATCTTCGAGAATCTCCTCGAGAATATCCAGGTTCATTGGATCATCATCGACTATTAGTATTTTGCTTTTCTTATCCATATTTTCTCCATTTATGCGTGTTGTTAAGCAGCTTGAAGCTTCCTATCTATTATATGCTTTTTTACATATTCGATATCCAGGGGCAAATGGAAGACGAAAGTAGCGCCATCCTGTTCTTGATTATTGAATGCATAAATGATTCCGCCATGCGTATCGACAACTTCTTTGCATATAGCGAGTCCAAGTCCTGTTCCGCCGGCTCCGGTACGAGTTTTGGAGCTTTGGATAAATTTATCGAAAACCGATTCGAGTTCATTTTCCGGAATGCCTACTCCCTGATCGCTTACAGAGACCATGTATGAATCAATTTTTTCGCCATCCTTTTCAAAAGATGATGTGCTTGCTTTGATAGTTATCGTGCTGCCTTTGGCAGTGAACTTTATGGCATTTGAAATAAGATTGCTCAGAACCTGCGCCAGCCTTTTTTTATCGAAAAGAATTTTTATTTCATCCTTAACTTCGGGCAAAATCAATTCGACATCTTTTTCGATAAGAGCCATTTTGAATTCCGAATAGATTGATTCTATAACTGGCAGTATGCTCTGTAACTCAGGCTCATAAGACATCTTTCCAGAAACCAGTTTAGAAAGGTCGAGTAGATCGTTAAGAAGCTCCATAAGACGGTCGCCGCTGACATTTATTTGCTGGAAATAGTGAAGTAATTTCTTGCGCGGCACTTTCTCGATTTTGCGAATACCAAATCTCGAATAGCTTAGGATGCCGTGCATAGGTGTCCTGAGTTCATGCGACATATTAGATAGAAATTGAGTCTTGGCTTCATTGGCAATCGCAGCTTTTTGAGCGAATTCATTGGCATGTTGAATTGCTTTTTGCAGTTCTTCATTATACAGATCCACTGCTTCTTTGGCTTCTTCTAATTCCTTTTTATTTTGATATTGTGCTGTAATATCAATAAATGCTTCTACGAGGCAATCTTTTTTATCATATTGTAGTGGTACTATACTCTTTAGTAATACAAGCGACTGCCCGTTTTCCTTTTTTATTCTAATTTGCTGATTTAGCACAGGCGCTTTTAAATCACGGTAGATGCAATTTTGCCCTTTCGAGCTGCAGATAAGATTTTCGCAGCTTCCTCCAAAGATCTCTTTGCGATTGGTATTGAACATCTCGAGAGCTTTTCTATTGATATCCACGATTTTCTTTTTATAAGGGTCGATGACAGCGATTCCGACCGGTGCAGAGTTGATTATATTTTGAGTATATTTTTGTTGTTCACGTAATTTTTGTTTGGATATGACCCTTTCTGTGATATCCATAAAGGCAATCAAAGAAATTCTTTGAGAACCAATTTGGGTATCGAATTTGCTCATGAGTACTTGCACCCGAGTGCCATCGCTCCTTTGAAATGAAACCTCCTGCTCGGTCTGCGGATTACCAATTTTGCAATATTCCATTTTCATGCAATCGACAAAATCTTTGCAGCTTTGGCCGGTAATATTTGCATCGGGACCAATATACAGTAGCTTTCTGGCTGTAATATTCGCATCGATTATTATACCATCTTCTTTATCGAGCATAACTACGCCGACTGGAAGTTTCTGCAATATTTGGTTAATATTCTGATTTGTTGCGTGAAGTTCATTTTCATATTTCTTTTGAATATTTAGCATATGAATAATCTGCTTCTTTGCTCGCAAAATTAGATAAACAGTTATACCAAAAAAAGTTATAAGAATAATATCTCTAATTCTATTGATTCTGTAGATATCTTTATGCAATTTGGCGTAATTATACATTAGCTTTTGCTCAGATTCTTTTCTTTTATCGATTATGCTTCTTAGCAGTTTTATATATTTATTTTTTGTTTCTGCTACTTTTTGTTTTGCATTGTTTTTATCGATATCATTGTAGGTTTTTTTTAGTTCCTTATTAGTTTTTATGATTTCTTGAATATTTAAAGAATCGAGTATCTGATAGTTTATTTTGCCGAGAAGGGCAATGTTTTGTCCCTTAAACTCCTCTTCGATTTGCCTATTTTGCAAGCTCTTGTGGAAATGGCTTATTATATTATCCAGAGAATCCAGATGAGGATTATTGGGAAGATTTTGGATAGAGCCATTACCCAAATTAGTTATATCTTCTATCGATTTATCATGGAAATAATGGAGGTGATCGCTGATTCTATTAAAAAAAAATATTTCTAATTGATAGGCAGTGGTTTTCTTTTGCGATATTATGGAATACCTCTCAAGGTAATGTTGTATGCCAATCATTCCAAAAAATGAAAAGATATAGAAAACAAGTACGATTAAAAAAATTCTATTGGCTTTTGTTTTGTCCATCAACTCTCCTAAAGTTCTATATCTATTGTCGAGCAAAATATATGTAAGGTTTAAGTAATTCTTTTTTTTTCTGAGAATTTTCGTAAATTATATTTGAAATGGAGCAAAATGTTATACTATGATATTCTCAAAATCGACGCTGGTGTCTTTCTTTGCGATCATCTTATCCTGATTTATAATAAATTGGAAATGCCGATACGAACTATCTGGGGCAATAGTATTCCAGATAGCCTGAAATCCAGTGAAATCACGATGAAACCTTTCGATATGAATTTCATCGAACAATACTTAAATGCAAACATTCCTCAAAATATCAAGCTCGATTTCGATGATGATGATTTTTGCCAGAACAATCGCCCCACGAGATGGCAAAAAACAGTATGGAAAGAGACATTGAAGATTCCTTATGGACAGGCTATCACATATCAAGAACTGGCGCGAAAGTGTAATAATCCAAAAGCTTCGCGAGCGGTGGGGAATGCACTCGGCAAAAACCCTTTGCCAATTATTGTTCCATGCCACAGAATTATTGGCAAAAAAACGCTCGGAGGATTTAGCTCACCCCATGGAAGCAGGCAAAAAAAGGCATTGCTGGATTTCGAGAAAAGAGTCTTGAATTCGATGATAGAAAAGATATAGTTTATTAATCGATGAGAATTTTAATTACATTATTGGTAATTATAGCATTTTATAGCATAACATTGGGACAGGATGTGCTTTTCGATGATGTCAATAATTGCCATGAACTCGAGGTATGGAGCTTTTTGCTCTTTTAAAGCCATATATATAACGTATGTATAATACTTAATATATATACCCAAAAGGCTTTACTGATGTTTTAGCCTGAAAAGTATGACAATGCCGAACAGCGCATTGTCTGGAATTTTCGCCATTTACCGATGGTATCGACTCTCTTGTGCTTAGTACGCCCAGTGTGCTTTCCTGCGGCGACAATGCCTTCCCATTTGCCTTTGCCGATGATTATTACACTCAGCCGGTTGCTGCGATATCGTATCCATTTATCGAAGAGGACAATTGCTCGACATTTATTGTCGTTATTACCGGGACTCATTCCTGGGAAACTTATGCCTCGATTGTGGCCTCGAATTTCGTTTTGCCAGCAATATACTGCTATGTGCTGCTGGAATCAGCGGTTATGATATAGATGGCTGTCAAGCACCGGGTGGCATGATAGATGCTGATTTCTTAGATAGCTACGCAAATCCTGGCGATTTGGTAACTTTGTTTGGAGAAAACCTTTATGAAGATATAATAATAATTATTGCCGGTATCGAGATTATCCCTTCATCGTATTCGACAGATTCGTCATCGCTTGATTTTATATGCCCACTATTGCCGCAGGGGGATTATGATATCTATCTCCGCAGAGACGGCCTGCGGTTTTCTGCTGGGGAGATTACAATTTTCTGCGATCCTATAGAAACCAATATTTTGGGCATTAGATGTTTCAATCTAGGTGATACGGTGGCTTGTTCATGGGCAAATGATGATTCCCCGATGTATTATCCCTTTTTTGCCGCCGATTCTGGAGAGTATTCGATTGTGATTATTGCCAGAGACCTTTTCAGAAATTTGGGAGCAGATACTACTGATATCTGCTTTAGGCGCGATACCATTTTCATGGAGAGCTATGCTTTCGCTGATTCATGTGATGCCGACACCATCTTCTTTAGAATCCGTCATGATAATCCAATCGATGAAACGACAATTTCTATTATGTTTGCTGGCGAGGTCCATACATTCGGCGATGATGAAGTTCGCTGGCTGGATGATTCGACTCTTGTATTTATCACACCAGCTTGGGTTTTGGATTCACTCAGAGGACTCTATCCTGTTTCTCTAAGCGATATAATTCGTGATATCGATGGACATTCCCTTTTGCCCGATGATGGCGAGGAAACCCTTTCTGCTTCTTTTAGAATTCCGTGTTGCAATGATTTGTATGCATTTCTCTACTGCCCTGTCGATAGCTTCAGTTTCATATCTTGTGACCCATTTCTGGCAGAATTCATAATAATGGATACCAGCAGCATGGATATGCCCGATACATCAGAAATATTTATATCGATGAAAATAAATACGATCGATATCGAACCGGATTATATGATTTCTGGCTTCGCTGATTCGATTTCGGTTTCGATAAGCCCGTTCTGGTCGGAAAATGATTCAGTATGGATTGTCCTGGATTCTGTTTTTTCGATAAATGGCTGTAAAACCGTTCCCTAAGAATATCTTTTTAATTTTTTGTTTGTTTATTTATGTGATATTGGGCAAAATTTGTTGACCACATATAGATTGGGCTTTATATTATGTAAAATTAATTGAATTTTAACTTCGCAAAGGAGTAAAAATGCGACGTTTCCTTCCAACATTTATAGCGATTTTGCTTGGACTATCTTTAGTGTTAATAATGGGTTGTAATACCGAAGAAGGTCCAGATGATTATGAAACTGATAATTCTACATGGGAGCAAGTTGGTGGCGAGCAGGTTCCACCTCTGCGTGATGCCTGTTTTGTTAATACCGAAGAGCTTTATAT
The DNA here is from genome assembly GCA_046542255.1 of Candidatus Zixiibacteriota bacterium. Classification (GTDB taxonomy): domain Bacteria; phylum UBP14; class UBA6098; order JBKHBT01; family JBKHBT01; genus JBKHBT01. Next base: position 8,420 of record JBKHBT010000020.1, read on the forward strand.
CGTTGGCGATAATGGTTTTATTGCCCACTCGACAAATAGAGGCGATAGCTGGGAAAACATAGAAAGCCCTGCCACAGGAACCAATGTCCGGCTATATATCGCCCATTTCAAAGAAGGCGGTATTGGATTTGTCGCAGGCCGAAGAGGCTTTTTGCTTTCCACAACCGATTATGGCGCAACATGGAATAATCAAACCGATACTACTTTAGCCGAAATGATCTATAAACAGTCATTTTTCTTAACGGATGATTATGGCTATATTCTCGGTTCCGCTGGCCAGCTTTTCAAGACAGAAGACTGTGGCCAGAACTGGGAATTTCTTGGTAATGTATCAGAAGTCGATATTGCAAATGATATCTATTTCCTGGATGAAACAATTGGATTTGCTGGCGGATCCCGTGAGAAAAAATGGAAGACCACCGATGCCGGAAATTCGTGGTTTGAACTCTACGATACATTAACAGTCAATGATACTACATCGCGCTCTGTACTGGCTGTTGCATTTTTCGATGAGGATACAGGCATTGTTGCAGGTGGAGATTATACACACAAATGGACTGGCGATGGCGGCGAGACATGGACATCATGGGGACTTGACGGAACTCGTGAAGTCGAGATTCTCTCGATTAATATTACCGGTGAGTCAGAAGCATATCTTGCTACAAGTAATGGCAATATTTGGAAAACCGAAGACAAAGGCCAGAGCTGGGAAGAATATCCAAGCTCTATTACTGGCCCGATTTACGAAATAGACTTTGTAGATGGCTCTGTCGGCTGGCAGGTGGGCACAGACCTTTCTATTGGACTTGGTGCACTTAAGATTACATCCGATGGTGGAACTACTTGGGAGTATAGAAGTTTTGGCACAGGTACAGACCTAAATGATGTAGAATTTCTCGATGTCAATACAGGTTGGGCTTGCGGTAATAGTGGTTATATATATTACACATCCGATGGCGGTGCCACATGGAATCATCTCGAGAATACAGTTAGCAATGAACATCTTACAGCTATCGATTTTGTAGATAATACATATGGCTGGTCTGTCGGAATGCTTGGCTTGATTCTCAAAACGACCGATGGTGGTAATCATTGGATGGCTTCAGACAGCGGCGACTATGATGCTGCATTGTCATTCCGCGATGTCTGCTTCATCGACCAAAATGTTGGCTATATCTGCGGTACCGATGCTACGATATTAAAGAGCGAAGATGGCGGCGCATCATGGTATTCGATTGATAGCCCACTACCGGTTACCTGGAATGAAATGTATTTCTTAGATGAAAATACAGGGTATTTTGTTGGTTCCAATGGCGCATTTGCCAAAACTCAAGATGGCGGAGAAACATGGACAACACATGAAACCGGTACGATAAAATCATTGTTGAATTTAGATGTAATTGGCCAGAATTCAATCTGGGTTTGTGGTGAACATATCATCATGCATTCGACAGACGCTGGCGAAACATGGGAATCTTTCGAGTTATTTTTATCTAATAACAATCTTATGGGCCATTATTATGATATTGCCTTTTTCGATAATCAAAAAGGCTGGGCTGTTGGTAACTTTGGATACAGAGCTCACACTGTCGATGGCGGAGAGACATGGTATAGACAAAATTCGCCAGTAACCGAAAATAATCTATATGGCCTTTCCAAAGTCGGAAACCAAACGGCATATGCAGTCGGAAATAATGGTATAGTATTGAAGCTTATAAAGTAAGGAATTATAATGGGTTTCGCCGAAGATTTCGATTTCTTTCGCGAATTTGGCGTTAGCGATAAATATTCGATCGAAGATACATTTGAAACTGTGGATTTTTCAAAAGAAGAGGTAGAAGATGGAAAGCCTTTGGCTGTGCTTGCCTATTTACCATTTCTGTGCTTTATCCCATATATAAAAGCAAAAGACAATAATCGATTTGCTTTTGAACATGGCAAACAGGGAATTTTGCTATTCCTTTTCGAAGCGATTGTCCTGGTTGGTGTCCTTTTCTGGAAAGTTGCGCTTTTTGCTGCTGCTGTGGTTGCTTTGATTGGAATGATTTATGCTTTAATGGGTAAAGCATGGCGCATTCCTTTTATTGGAAGTTTATCAGGGAAAATCCATACAATCGATAATAACGATAGTGATCAATAGTGATTAGGTTTTTAGCCTGTCAGTTAAAGGCATCAGGCTTTTTGCAATGAGCGAGGTTAAGATTATTTTTGCCAGGTCGAATGCAATAAAAGGTAGGACTGAGATTTGCAAAGCCCTGATAAATGACAGATCCTTGCCGATTATGATTTCTGAAAATATCCAGATATATATAAAACCAAATAGATAAATCCAGATGAGTGCAATGGTAAATATCAGGACTATGTGCAGCAGCTTCTTTACTTCGAATTTCTCTTTCAGGAAGCCAACTGTAAAAGCCGCTATTGGAAATCCTAATAGATATCCAAATGTTGGCGATATGATAATGCCCAATCCGCCTCTTGCTGCCGAGAAGATTGGAAGGCCTAATAGGCCCAGTGCAATATATCCCAGTTGCGTCCAAAACCCAAGCCGGCTTCCCAACATAAAGCCTGAAAGCAAAACGATTGCTACCTGCATGGTTATAGGCACTGCGAAAATTGGGATAGATATCAATGCACCAACCGAAGTTAATACTATAAAGATTGATACAAGGCTCAATTCTTTAAAGCGATTTTTTCTCTGTTGAAAGGACATTATGACGATTTTTCTTATTATTTTAAACTTAATTCTGCTACTTTCGATAGCAGGTTATATAATTTATCACAGATACCGAAAGGAATATATCATCGCTCTGGGAAATTTCCAGACAAGATTGAATAATTTAACAGATTTTACCGATTTTCTTGCATTAAATTATGGTTCGCAGAATCAACAGGCGATTTACCTTAAATCTAAGCTATATGCTAAATCCATCAAATCCCTTTCCGGGTATTGGTACTATATCGACTCATTGACATCAACGGCCGATATTTTCATAATCAGTTCAGAGGACGATGGCATGAAACATCGCCGCCGATTTCTTGCATATATCACTCAAGCAAAAACGGCTCTTATAACTCTTCAAGAAAAATCCGAAAAAATCAAGAAGCTTATGCCCTGGTTCGAGAAAATGATTGTCCGTATCAAATACGACCTCGGAGAAAACAGCAGCATAGATAGCAGAAAGAAATTTATTGGCAAAGCGGTTAGCAATCTTACTCTTCATAGGAAATTCTAATTCTCTTATCGATTAAACAAAGCGGTCTCCTGTTGTACCCAAACAGTAACTAATTCATGCAATAGCTGCAACATTCCTTTATGTATGTAATCTAAAAAAAAGCATATGGCAAGGTATTTATGCAGCAGCAGTTTTTTTCGATCCGGGTTTCAGAAGTACAAAATCTTCTCCCTGTTGCTTTCGAACTTCATTGAAAAACGGGCAATACGAACAGCTTTTATATCTTCCAAGAAATACGCATTTGCCATTATCCTCATCACTAAATGTCCCCTGCAGAGCCCAACAAATTCTGCCGCCTTTATCACCATCATTAAGGTTATTACATTCATTAGCCATGGCCGTAGGGCATACTCCAAGCCAGCTTGTTCTTGCGCCTCCTGGCTCGCGGCCACATTCCATTTTTTCCCAGCAATTCTTCTTACTCATAAATCACCTCCAATATAACTATCGGCAATTATCCTTGAAAGATTAACATGCTTTTAGAAAATATGAATAATAGTCCACTTATGGACAAATCAATAAAAATCATAATATCTTGTGCTATTTGTAAATTATGGCTTTTGCTACTTGCATAAAATATAAAGATTTATTTAATTGGTTTTTGCTTTGAAAACTAAGCAGTATAATTTCTATAATTTTTGCCACTTTCTGGAGGCGCCATGTCAGAACCATTAATCATAAAATTAGACGATCTTGGAAATACAAATCGTGTAAGCATCGATGATATTATCGAAATAGCAGAAAACCATCGCAAGATCGAGATATCAGATTCAATAAAGGACATTATCTGCGACCAGCGCGAAAAGCTCGACCGTCAGATGGAAAAATATCCCGAGATAAAGATCTATGGCACAAATAGCCTTCATGGCGACCTCAAGGATGTCAATGTATCCCAGAAGATGCTGAAAAAATACCAGCGCAAATATATCAAAGTCCATAATTGTGGAACAGGTGATCCATTGCCTCCGAAGGTAGTCCGTGCCCTTATGGCGATTCGCTTGATATCCCTTGTCAAAGGTTTCTCTGGTATGAGATGGGAGACTATCGAACTCCTTCGGGATATGCTTAACCATGATTTGATACCAGTCGTTCTTGAAGAAGGCTCAGTGGGCGCGAGTGGTGATTTGGTGCCTCTGGCGATGGTGGCCGCTGCTATGATTAATCTTCCCGAAGCCAGAGTATATTTGAATGAAAAATGGGATACCGGAAATAACGCGGACAAAAATTGTGAGATAATTTCTGGATATACAACAGTTAGCGCGGGCTATGGTTTCAAGAAATCGGGACTAAAGCCGGTTGAATTGGAAGCCAAAGAAGCAATGGGCCTGACAAATGGCACTAATTTCATGGCATCCATCATGATTTTTGCAATTCGCGACCTGGAAAATGTATTAAAACATGCATCGATTTCCGGCGCTCTCGCTCTCGAAGCCATCCGTGGCGAGAAGGATGCCTTTTCTGAGATAATTTGCAATAATCGTCCACATCGTGGCCAGGTCGAGATTGCAAAGCAGATCAGGAGGCTTATCGATGGTTCCAGGCGGATGAGTCCTGATTCTCAAAAACAGCTTTTTAACATCAAGAGCAATGACCAGCATGATAAACCCGAAGTCAGGGTCCAGGACAGATACAGCTTTCGCGCAATTCCGCAAGTTCACGGAGTGGCATACGAGGCAATCGAAAAAGCAAAAGATGTTCTGACAGTCGAAATTAATTCTGTTACAGACAATCCTCTTTTCAAAGAGGTTCCAGTGGTGAAAATGCAATCGGTGGTTCCTAATGTTATATATAGAAAGCTCATCGAAAATAATGAAAAGACACTGATCAAGGCCTATAGCGGCGCGAATTTTCATGGCCAGCCACTTGCTTCAATTATCGATTATGTCAAAACAGCGGTGGCCAGCCTTGGCCTAATTTCTGATAGAAGGTCATTTTCACTACTTGACAAAAAGCAAAGCTATGGCCTTCCCAGCAATCTTGCCTATGATATGGCCGAAGCCGACGGTGGCCTTATGCTTTTGCAATATGCCGGCGCAGCCCGAGCAGCCGAAAACAAAGTCCTGGCATCGCCGTCATCGGTTACATCGGTGCCCACTTCGGCAAATCAGGAAGATTTCGTTTCGATGGGTGCAAATGGAGCGATACATCTTCGCAAGATGGTGCATAATATGCAGGTAATCATCGCTGTCGAGATGATCTGTGCATTGCGAGCATTGCAACTCACCGATGGTGCCAAATGGCTACCTTCGCACCTTCAGAAACTCGGGGCAGGCAATAAAAAGATATATGATTTTCTTTCCAGTCATAATCGCTTTGCAAAAGGCGATGCCGAAGACGAAAATAAATACCTACGCGACCACTATCTGCGTACCGATCTCATAGGGATGGTCGAACTGCTCGAGAGCGGTCGGCTTTTGGATGAGGTTGGTTTTGTTTTTGAGTGATTATTTCGTTTAGAATTCTTCTTTATAACCGCGTTTTGCGTGAAATTTTTACGCCTTAGGTCTTTTGTGGCATTTTTTATGTGGACTTTTTGCGATTTTTTATTAATATTAAGTGAAATTATCACGAAAAGTTATAAAAAAGGATATAAAAATGTTAGTAAGATTTGTAGCAAAAAATGTGTTATCATTTGGCGATGAGACGGAGCTATTTATGGGGGCGAGACCCGAACGCAATTTAAGAGATGAGCATATTTATGATGTTTGTGGTCTTGAGCTTATGAAAATGGTTGCTGTATATGGTGCGAATGCTTCGGGTAAGTCTAATTTGGTAAAGGCAATCTCATTTCTGCGTGACTTAATATTTGATAAAGCAGCCCTTGAGCAATGGAATAGATATAGATTCAGATTTGCTGGTGAAGATGAATCTTCTGTCTTAGCTATTGAGTTTATAGAAGATAATGTACCCTTTATTTATATTATTGAGATTAAAAATGACTTAATCAAAAAGGAAGAGCTTTATATTTCGGCATTAGGGCAAAAAGGTCAAAATGATAATCTAATCTATAGAAGACTCACAGATGATGGCAAAAAATCAAAATTGCAGTTCAGCGAAGAGTTTGAAAAAGAAGAAGGAACTGATCTTTTAAAAGATGTACTGATAAAAAATATAATAAAACCTGATCGGACGATATTGGAATTCGTCTCAGAAAGTGATCAGTTGGAATTTGCTGAAGCAAAAAATGCCGTAAATTGGTTTAGAAACACTTTACAAGTAATAAGTCCAGAAGCAAGATATTCTAAACTTATTAAAAGATTGGAGAGCGATATTCCGTTTTCTGAATTCTTAAAAAAAAACATATGTCAATCGGATATAGGAATAGATTCATTTGACATACATAATGTATCAGTGTCTGAAATTGAAAGTGAATCCAATGATTTGAATAAAATTCGTCAAGTATTTGAAGAAAATCAAGATATTGATAGCATCCCTTTGCCGAATAGAGATAGTATCGTCTACGTTCGAGAAGAAGGCAAACTTGTGATTAAGTGGCTACAATTTGACCACAAAGGCGGTGCAGAAGAAATTATTAGGCCATTCTTTCTTCATGAAGAATCAGATGGAACAAAAAGACTAATAGATTTACTACCAGCTTTTTATTTTCTAATGAATAATGTTAATGTTTTACTAATAGACGAAATAGAAAGAAGCATTCACCCAAATCTAATAAAAGCTTTAATTGCTAAGTTTTCGCACACTAAAGACACAAAAGGGCAGCTCATTTTTACTACACATGAGTCAAATTTACTAGACCAAAATATCTTAAGAAGAGACGAAGTCTGGTTTACTGAGAAGAATAAAAAGGGCATGACAGAACTTTATTCTCTTGGCGAATTCAAAGATGTACATAAAACTAATAATATTCAAAAGGGATATCTGAGTGGACGTTATGAAGCCGTACCATACACCAAGAATCTTGGGAAAATAGATTGGAAGAGCTATGCCAGGTAAATGGAGATACAAACCAAAACCAGCAAGAAGAACTTCAGAGAAGATTTATATTTTCCCTGAAGGAGACAAAAAGGAGATAAGATATTTCGAGTATTTTCAAGATAAAATTGAAAAACAGCATAAGATTGAGATTGTACCTATTCCGCATGGTGAAAGAAATCATTCACCATTAGGTTTGTTTGATTTTGCCAAAGCAGCTTTTTTCGATGAAAACTGTACTGAATATACTAATTTTCGAGCAAATAACTATGAATTACTTAGTAAAGATCAAGTATGGATTATATTCGATACCGATCCTCAAACCTGGGAAAATGAAGCTATTGAATATCTTTACTTTATGGTATCTAATAAACCAAACTGGTTTGTTGCAGAAAGCAATCCCTGTTTCGAGGTTTGGTTATACTATCATTTTTTTGAGAAAAATGCCTATGAAGAATACCATGATGAAGAAATCGACTGGAAAACATTCTTAGGAGAAAAGATTAAAGGTGGTTTTAATCCCAACAAAGATCCCGAAGGATTAAAGAATGCGATTGAATATTCTCAAAAAGCTTTCAAATATTTAAGAACTGAAAGCGAAATACTTAATAAGGAAGCTTTTGTTAATTATATGGTAGAAAAAGAACTCAATTTGACAAAAGAGAAAAACTGGGAAAAGGATTTCAAATACGATTGCGATTTCTCTGAAATCTTAAAAGATAGGCCAGATAATGGCCACACAAATCTTTTCAAACTGGGAGCGATAATTATCAATCTCCTTGAGTAAATATTAAGCTTTTTGTATTGATGTCATGCACTTAAAATCATATATTACTAATATAAAACTAGACAAAACAAAATCCAAACTAGCCAAAATGTCCGAAATAGAAGACGATGGCTATGTCGATGCCACGCCGGAAGAAAGATTTGAAATGACATGGCAAATGACACTGGCTCTTTGGGAATTTATGATTGGTGAAGAACTCCAAGAAGAACCAAGCCTAAGAAAAGATATCGTTCGAATATATCAACGAGGGGAAAATCAAATCCCTTGAAAAATCCAATCTTAGCTATTATATTAATAACTTGCGGCATATGTCGCTTTCTATGCATATAGACATGATTCACCATTCATTGGCAATTTGGGTGTGATTATGCCTATCGCATTAAAGCGGTTGATATATGCTGCTTTTGGTGATGTAAATTATATTCTTAGGAGTAATACATGAAAAATCTCGAATGGTTCTACCCCGAAGATGCTAACCGGGCGGCTGAGCTGGCGATGCGCGAAGGATTCATCCCGCATGGCGGCTCGACTGGCCTGCTTATGCGAAAAGAAATCGATGCAAAAGCAATTGTCGATCTTGCAAATGCCGGATTGGATAAATTCAATCAAAAAAATGGCAAAATCGAAATCGGCGCTATGATGACTTATGCCGAACTTAATGAAATCATGCGAAAGCTCGACCCACTATCGATTATTCACAAAGCTCTTAATGGCGCTGTTCCAAATGGACTTATGAATAGGATAACGACCGGTGGCTCTGTCGCTATGTTCCCGATATGGTCGGATATTATGGGGCCGTTTATTGCGCTCGAAGCCAAAGTCGATATTCTTGGCAAAAATAGCGGACAATACGATATCGAAGAGTATATCGAAAATCGCGATTTGCACGATGGAAGCATAATTACCAAAATTACCATTCCCGGAAAACGCTTTTTTACCGATTATTTCCGCCAGAGAAGAACAGAATTCGACTATAATGCATTCTCTATTACATTTATAGCCGGCGTAGAAGGCAATAAATGCATCGATACAAAAATTGTAGTAGTCGGCTGTAAGGGCAAATACAAAAGGCTGGAAAAACTCGAAAATCATATCAATGGCAAAGCCCAGGGCTTCGGTGAAATTGATGGCTTAATCGATGACCTGGAATTCCCTAATAAACCACATGGCTCCGGTGAATATTTGCTTCATCTATGCAAAACCGCTCTTAGCAGAATAGTCGAAAATATCGAGGCAAAAGGAGGCTGCAGATGAATTACGCCGAATTTATAGTAAATGGCCAGAAGGTGGACCTTCTTTTCAATCCCGATGATTCTCTTATGACTATGCTCCGTGAAAATGGCTATGTCGATGTAAAAAATGGCTGCGGAGCTGGAACCTGTGGCGCATGTGCTGTCCTTCTCGATGGCCGTTTGATTTTTTCCTGTCAGGCTTTGGCAGGCTCTGCCATCGGAAAGAGCATAACAACAGTGAGAGGCATCGGGACGATCCATAAACCGCATCCTATTCAGGAGGCTTTTGTCGAAGCCGGCGCAGTGCAATGTGGCTTCTGTATTCCCGGAAAAGTCCTGGCAACCTATGTCCTTTTAAATGAAATCCCGAATCCAACCGACCAGCAGATCAAAGAGGCTTTGCACGGCCATCTTTGCAGATGCACTGGTTATGCCAAAATTCTGGATGCTGTCCATCTCGCTGCCAAAAAAATGGCGCAAAAAGGAGGCGAATGATGACTGCTAAATATAGAACAGTAGGCAAATCACATAAAAAACTCGATTCACTCGCACTCGCAACCGGCGAAATCAAATATGTCGCAGACAGAGAGTTGGAAAATCCTATCGAATTGGCTTTTCTATATTCGACTCATCCACATGCCAGGATAATCTCAATAGATACCGAAGAAGCCGAAAAGATTGATGGCGTGCTTGGCATTTTCCATCATGGAAATACCGAAAGAGTTCTTCATACTACTGCTGGCCAGGGCTTTCCGGAGCCTTCACCTTATGATACTGCACTTTTTAATAAGACAATGCGCTATGTCGGCGATAGAGTCGCTATGGTGGCGGCAGAATCAAAAGAAATCGCAAATCGAGCTATTTCAAAAATCAAGGTCGAGTACAAAAAATTACCAACAAATTTCGAGATGGAAGACTCACAAAATAAAGATTCCTTCCAAATACATGAGTCGAATAAAAAGATGCCGATTCCGGTGATGTATAAGCCGGAAAAGAATATCGCTGCGGGTGTCGATATCGAATTTGGCGAACTGGAAAAAGGTTTCGAGGATGCCGACTATATTATCGAGGATTCATATCGGCTTCAGCAGACATCCCATTGCGCACTCGAACCTCATGCAGCACAAGCATATCACGATGAGCGCGGAAGATTAGTTATCGTAACAACCACGCAGGTGCCTTTCCATTGTCGAAGAATAACATCGCATGTTCTCGGAATTCCCATTTCTCAGATACGTGTGGTAAAGCCAAGAATCGGTGGCGGTTTCGGTGGCAAGCAAGAGGTCATCCTTGGGCCATTGGTCGCAATGGTAGCCAATAAATTCAAAAGGCCGGTTCGATATATCTTCAGCCGTGAGGAAGTCTTTTGGGCAGGAAGAACCAGAAATCCCATGAGAGTTGCACTAAAAACAGGTTTCAAAAGAGACGGGACTATCACTGCCCTTGAGATGGATGCGCTGTTAAATACCGGAGCATACGGCTCACATGCTCTTACTGTACTTTCCAATGCCGGCGCGAAAGTGCTTCCGCTGCTGAATAAAATCGAGAATATGAAATTCAAAGGAAGGTCGGTCTATACGAATCTTCCGATTGGTGGCGCATATCGCGGATATGGCGCAACAAAAGGCTATTTCGCACTTAATTCGCATATCGATATGATTTGCAGAAAAATCGATACCGATCCTTTGGAATGGATTAAGAAATGGCATATCAAAGAAGGCGAAACCTCCGAAGTATTCAAGGCTCTTGGCGAGGGCAAAGAAGGCGTTGCGCAGCTTATAAATTCCTGCAAACTGGATGAATGTATCGATATCGGCGCAAAGGAAATCGGTTGGGATGAAAAGCGTGGCAAGAAAATCCGTGAAGGCGATAAGATTACTGGAATCGGTTTCGCTGTTTCGATGCAGGGAAGCGGAATCCCACAAATCGATATGGCAGCCGCCAATATAAAAATGAATGAGGACGGGTCCTTCAATCTCTATGTCGGTGCCACCGATATTGGCACCGGCTCGGATACAGTGCTTGCACAAATCGCTGCCGAAGAAATCGGCGTATCTCATGATAAGATGATCGTCCTATCATCCGATACCGACTTGACACCTTTCGATGTCGGCGCATATGCATCATCGACTACATATGTATCGGGAACTGCCGTTAAGAAATGTGCTGCAAAGATTCGCGAGCAGATCGAGAGATATGCCAAAATGATCATGGAAGACGAGAGCGCAGATATACAAATCGATGGTGATATAATTCGCGATAAGAACTCCGGCAAAGAGATAAAACTCTCGGATATCGGATATTACAGCCTCTATACGCATGACCAGTCACAGATTCAGGCAGTAGCGTCCAATTATGGTACTGAATCACCACCGCCATTTCTGGCAGCATTTGCCGAGGTTCTGGTCGATGTGAAGACGGGAGAAGTCGAAGTTAAGAAATTCGTATCGGCCGTCGATTGTGGGCAGGCAATTAATCCTGTCCTGGCCGAAGGACAGGTCGATGGCGCCGCATTAAATGGAATCAGCTATGCACTGACAGAAAATTATGAATTCACCGATAATGGCAAAATGAAAAATGACAGTTTCTGGGATTATAAGATTTATACCACCAAAGATATGCCCAAGCTGAAGTCATTTATTGTAGAATCCCATGAAAAAAGCGGGCCTTTCGGCGCAAAATCGGTTGGCGAAATCGGTATTAATGGGCCTATTCCGGCTATTCACAATGCAATATACGATGCCATTGGCATAAGAATTTATGAAACACCATTTACGCCTGAGAAAGTCTATAATGCTATCAAAAAGGCTGGGATAAAATGATAATCCGCGGCGGTTTGGTGGCCCTTCCCGGCGAAGCGCATCCCGTGATGATCGATATTAGAGTCGATAAGGGCATGATTGTCGAGCTTGGATTTATCCCGGATGATAAGATTGCCGATGATGATGTGGTTATTAATGCACGAGGCAAATTTGTCATGCCTGGCGGAATCGATCCGCATGTGCATTTTAAGGATCCGGGATTTACATATCAAGAGGATTTTCTGACCGGGACATCATTTGCCGCATCAGGTGGAATAACAACAGTAATCGATATGCCATGTACATCCATCCCGCCTGTTACAAATCGCGAGAACCTCAAAAAGAAGCTTGAAGTCGTCAAGAAGAAGGCTATTACCGATTTTGGATTCTTTGGCGGTGTGTCTTCGCAATCTATCAATGAAGGCTTTCCGGAGAATTTGATTGATATGGCCGATTTGATTCTTGGAGTTAAGACATATCTGATATCTGGCATGGAAAGCTTCGGCCATCTCGACCATTATCTTTTGAAAACCGTATTGCAGGCAACAAAGTTTCTCCATGTGCCAGTTTTGATACATGCTGAGGATTTCAGCTATGTAAACCGCGCTACCGAGATGGAAAAGCAAATCGGAAATGCGCCGATAAACTACTACAATAGCAGGCCCGAAACGGCCGAGATTCTGGCTATAATGAATGCTTATCTTCTTGTTCGTGAGGTTGAATCCGATGTCCATATCGTTCATGTCGGTACTGCATCTGCAGCAAGTATAATCGACAATGATTTTATTACAGGCGAGACATGTCCGCATTATCTGGAATTTTCATTGGATGACTTCGAGAAAATCGGTTCGCCTCTGAAGATTACTCCGCCGATCAAATCATCCACAAATGCTTTCGATCTCTGGGGAATGATTCGAAACCGCACGCTGTCATTTCTCGCCTCCGACCATGCTACATGCACGAAAGAAGAGAAAAATACCGGCTCAATATGGACTGATTATTCCGGCAATCCGGGTAGTGGTTTGCTATTGCCATTTGCGTTTTCCGAAGGTTATACCAAGAACCTAATTGATCTTCCCACTCTCGTGGAAATAACATCCACCGCAGCCGCCGAACGCTACCAGATCGATAATAAAAAAGGCAGCATAGAGATTGGCAAGGATGCAGACTTCGCAATAATCGACCCGGACCTAAATTGGACAATAAAGGGGGAAGACTTTCTTTCCAAGGGCAAGATAACACCATTTGAAGGCCGTGAATTTGTCGGCAGTGTAATCAAGACAATCCTTCGCGGAAAATTGATATATGACCATAAACTCGGTATTCTGGCTGATCCTGGTTATGGTGAGTTTATTACACAAGGTGCGAGGTAGGATAGCAAAATCCAGCTTTGGATAATGTTTTTTTCTGGTCAATACCCCGCCTGTGAATAGCTGTATGGACTTCTTCAGGCTAAAGTTTCCAATTTCGGTGCAAAACAAAAAACCCCTCCGCAAGAAGGGGTTTTTTCCTATTGATAGTTGTAAAATTTCTATTATTCGAGACATTCACCAAAGCATGTACCGATTAGTTTTGCAGATTGGATTATCTGGCTGTCCGGTGAAACAACCCTTTGCTTTTTGATTGCATTTTCTAACGGTATATCGACTATCTCATTCGACTTTAATGCAACCATTCTATTGTAGTTCTTTTCTTTTGCAAGGGTTATCGCTCTTGTACCATATCTTGTCGATAGAATCCTGTCGAAAGCTGATGGCGAGCCACCTCTTTGGAGATGTCCGAGTACCGTAACTCTGCTTTCCAGGCCGGTATTTTTTTCGACCATATTTCCGACATATTTGCCGATTCCGCCCAGTTGAATCGGGTCTGTGCGGGATTCGTCCTTTTCGCGAACTACCATATCTTCGCCTTCAGGATGTGCTCCTTCAGATACAACAATTATACTAAATCTCTTTCCCGTTCTCTCGCGGCGGCGTACCTTGTCATAGACTGCTTCCCAGCAGAAAGGTATCTCGGGCAGCAGAATAATATCGCCGCCGCCAGCAATTCCGGCTTCAAGCGCGATCCAGCCAGCATATCGGCCCATAACTTCACAAACCATAACGCGATGATGCGAAGATGCAGTAGTATGAAGCCTGTCGATGGCCTCGGTTGCGATATTTCTTGCAGTATCGAATCCGAATGTAACATCGGTGCCATCGAGGTCATTATCGATTGTCTTTGGCACGCCTATAATATTCATGCCCATTTTGATGAGTTTATTCGAGATATGCATAGTGCCATCGCCACCGATTGCGATAAGGCAATCCAGTTCCCATTTATTATAATGGTAAACGACATCTTTGCTGGCATCTATGATCTCCACGCCCTTTGGATTATCGACAGGATAATGAAATGGGTCTGCACGATTTGAAGTACCAAGGATGGTTCCGCCGATATTGATTATTCCGCTAACCGATTTGTCATCGAGTATGCTCATTTTGCCTTCGACCATGCCCTCGAAACCATCATTGATGCCGATGATTTCCATATCGTCATTGCGGAGTGCAGGTTTTGTAACTCCTCGAATCACAGCATTTAATCCCGGACAATCGCCACCGCTTGTCAGAATACCGATTCTCTGTTTTTTATCGCTCATTAGGCCTCCTATTTTTATCGATATTTATTTCTTGATATTTTCTAATGCTCTTTACCAATATACAATGACATTTAAATTATTGTATCGTCAAAAAGCCTGTGCAAATTAGAAATTCCTTCTACTGGTCTATAAATATATTAAAACCTTTATCAAATTGAAAGCAAAATCTCTAATATGGGCATTGATAGTAAGCAGACAATGCGCTGTTCCGCATTGTCATACTTTTCAGGCTAAAACATCAGTAAAGCCTTTTGCTATATATATTAAGAATTATATATATTATATACGGCTTTAAAAGAGTTTTTGATAATTTTCGCAGAAAAACTTTTTTAGGAACAATGCTTATGTTTACTCATTGTTTGAATCAATTACTATCTTTTTTTTTATTCTCTACGCACCGCGTAGTCAATTCAAAACCCTCCAAAACCCACTTTCCCCTTTCAAATCATCCAATTTTTTATTAATTTAGGATATTGTCTAAGGAGGAATTCAATGAGACGCTGTTTTTATTTGATTTATTTCACTTTAATAACTACCATGCTCTTTGCTTCAAACCCAGATGACCCATTTGTAGGCATCGGACATTCTACAAGCGATGAACCACCCGGAATCAAGATAGATAGAATAGTCGATGGCGCTCCGGCCGATATCGCAGGACTCGAAAGCGGCGATGTGATAATCAAAATGAATGATTTCAAGCCGGAAAAGCAAGAAGACCTCACAACATTCATCGAAGACAAATCAGCCGGTGACCTAATCGAGCTAAAAGTCAAAAGATGCCAGAAAGAACTTAATGTCAATCTGATTCTCGGCAAAAGATCCGATTTTCAGGGCGAAATGCGAAAAGGTGGAAGAGAAAACTTTCCGAAATCCGCGGATGAGATATTCGCCGGCTGGAAAGATGACTCCACAATAGGCCTGGTCTTCGAAGCTATAGATAAAGCCGGCCAAAAAGAAAATTACGATAGCCTGGCAGCAGCATTCCAAAATGAGCTGGAGCTTTACAAAGGCTATTATACTCTGGATGCTGTCGCACTCGGCATATTGCAGCCTGCTGCTACTTTTTCTTCCGGAGAATGGATTATAAATATGCTGGATATCCAAAATGCCCGGCCAGATAGATTTATCGAAGCGGCAGGTTTGATAATCGATGCACGTTACGGAGATATCGACTTTGCTGAAAGAAAACTTGAAGATATTCCACCAGATTTTCAATATGATGGCCTAACAATGGTACAAGAAGCAGTAGTAAATGCAAATGATGATATTGCCAAAGCCTTCGAAAAGCTATCCAAAGAGGAATTGGACATTATCGAAGATGCTACTCCATTTCTTCTGGAAACCTTTTCCAAGACTGTTTACATAACCAGCGAAGATGATGAAGAACTCGTCGAATGGTACGAAGACCTTCTCGCAGCAACCAAGAAAATCGATTATGATCCGCTTGTCAATTCTGGAAGCCATCTTGCTGCCTTATATGATAGTGACTTTCTAAAGTCTCTCGAGCAAATCAAATACGATGAAGACTCAACCTATAAAAACGATATAATCATCGATACAATGGTCAAGGTGGGCGAAAAGCTGGATAGTCTCGGCCAGCCAGTCGATATCATGGGGCGGATGATAGTCAGTGGCAAAGGCTCGGGCATCTATTCGCAGGAGGCTGCCATCTGGATCGACCTGGGTGGCGATGATACATATTTTGGTTTCTCCGGTGGAACGCCATATACTATCTATGATAATATTCATCACAATCATCCATATGGTCGAGTCGGCCTGCATATCGACCTCGGCGGAAATGACCGATATATCAGAAATACAATCGGATCGATAGGTAGCGGATATGCCGGCGCTGGATGCCTTATCGATGTATCTGGCGATGATTTTTATTCCGGCGATAGGCTTACTATGGGAGCGGCATTCTGCGGCTGTGGTATTTTAATCGATGAAATGGGTAATGATACTTATCTCGCTCAGGAATGCGGACAGGGCTTTGCGGCTTTTGGCTGCGGTATCTTATACGATGCAAGCGGCGATGACCTTCATCATGGCGCAAGGTATGTTCAGGGAGTCGGTATTACTAAAGCAGTCGGAATGCTGGTTAACATCGAAGGTGATGATAGATATGTCGCATCGCATAAGATTCCCAATGGTTATGGCAATGAAAATACATGGGATGGCTGGAGCCAGGGCGTTGGCATGGGCTTTCGGTCTTTTGCAGCAGGCGGAATAGGAATTCTGGCAGATGGCAATGGCAATGATCATTATGAAGCTGGCAATTTCTCGCAGGCCTGCGGCTATTTCTTCGGCTTTGGTATTCTCGATGACATGAAAGGCGATGATGTTTATATCGCCAATAGATATGTGCAGGGAGCCGGTGCACATCAGGCTATGGCCTATTTTCACGATAGAAATGGAAATGATTCATATTATGGCAATGAGGCGATGAATCAGGGCGGTGCATGGGATATCCAGAGCGTCTATTTTATCGATGATAATGGCGATGACAAATATGAAGGCAGCAGCTATGCGCAAGGGGGCACTGCACAAACTGCATTTGCTGTATTTCTCGATAAAGACGGCATTGACAGCTATAAATCCGGTAATATATCTAATGGCAAAGGCGGCGCATTGACATACCATCCCGACTACAATGCTAAGAATGTAACTCTGTCAATAGATTTGGGGAACGATAAAGACGATTATTCGAATACCCACGATGAAAGACAAAATAATACATTTATGAAACTCGACAATGAAGATGAAAAAGGTGATGGAATATTTTGGGATAAATAAAGGAGCAAAATGTATAGATATCTAATATTAATATATGCTATTATAATAACATTCGCACAGCCGGCTCGATTGCCGGAGAGAACATATGAAGACCCAAGGACAGAGCTTATGACAATATGTTTCGATGGAAACTACTATGCTGGCGATGCAGGCAGGTTCGGCGGCGGATTGGATATGGCATTTAATCTTCCCGGCGGACTGGTTCTTGGTTTCAATGCTACTGGCGGTTCGATTCTTACCGATCTCGAAAATAATTATTACTTCGATGAAAATCATATATTCGATAGCCTCGGCACAACATACATAAGAAGCAGCGATAGCATTATATATCGTGGCAAGCTTTCTGATGGTGAGTTCTCGCTCTTTTTCGGCTATGAACTCAAGCCACAGTCCAAATTGAATCCCTATTTTACAGCAGGCATCGGATTTTATTTCATTAGCTATGAAGTTGCAAGGCCGATGCGACAGATTGTCAATCCCAGCCCAGACACATTCTATTATGACTATACATATAATGAAAGGAAAGAATCATCTGATATTTTTGCGATTATGCCGATAACTCTTGGCGTAAATTCAAGGGTTTTGGATTGGCTTCAGGCAAGTGCATATATCAGATATCAATTATACTTCGATGATCTTATACTCTATGTAGCAGAAGATAATAGCCCAAATGCCTATAAAGCCGATGATATCGAAGAAAATGTCAGTGACATGCGTGGCCATTTCGGATTTGGCATCAAACTTGGTTTTCCGATTAAGGCAGAATTATGATTCTAAACGATAAAAATAAGGCTTTAAGTATGAAAAGAACAATATTATTGATTCTTATTGTATCCATTATTTTTGCTTTGCCCGACTATGATTATTTCCATGAATTTATCGAACATCCTTATGAAATAACAGAAGCGATGGTTCCCGAAGCACCCGATATGGGCTATGATGTACTGGAATATGATATCGATATCACTCTCGGGATACCCACCGATAGTATTTATGGTGAAGTAGTAATTACAGCAATGATAAAAGCAGAAGGTACCGATTCATTCAGCTTCAATATCGGCGATGAGCTTGATATCGACTCTTTTTCGATAAATGGCGAAGCTACAGAGCTATTTCGCCGAGATTCAGAAAGAACCGTATGTGATTTGCCAGAAGATATCGCTCTGGGGGATACTCTTGCCGTTTCCATAGATTATCATGGCAATCCCACCGCTGGTTATTATGCCGATTCCAGCCGGCATGGCGAAATGGTATATTTCACACATTGCGAGCCGATCGATTCGCGGCATTGGTATCCTTGCAATGATTGGCCATGGGACAAGGCAAAAATGCAGCTTTCATGCACTGTTCCAATGCCATATAAAGTGCTTTCCAATGGCATACTCGAATCTGTTGATACACTCTCTGGCGATAGATGGACATGGAATTGGCGCGAAAGCCATCAGATTGCGACTTATCTTATCAGCCTTGCTGTATTTCCATATGCTATCATCGAAGGTGAAGCATCGCCAGTACCAACGACATATTGGGTATATCCCGAAGATTCTGCGATGGCTGCCTATGACTGGGAGAGAACCGGCGAAATGATAGAATTATTCGAAAGCCTTTTCACGCCATATCCTTATGATAAATATGATATGAGCGAAATACCGATAAATGGCGCAATGGAACATCAAACGGCAACCAGCATGGGCGAAGTATTAATAGATGGCGAAAGAGGCTGGGAATGGGTTTCCGCGCATGAGCTGGCTCATCACTGGTTCGGTGACCTTATTACATGCGGAACCTGGAAAGACCTTTGGCTCAATGAAGGATTCGCCACATATTGCGAAGCCCTATGGTATGAACACACTCTCGGCTATGACGCATATCGAGGCCATGTCAAATATTTCCAGGACAGGTATGTTTTGCATGTTTCAGAAGGCTATGAACCGCGCTCATCATCATATGACCCGGATTTCATGTGGGGCGAATCGACATATCGAAAACCAGGCGCGATACTCGATATGCTCCGGCTATATCTCGGCGACAGCCTGTTTTTCGGCGGCGTAAACTACTATATCAATAATCATGCTCATTCCACAGCAATCACAGAAGACTTCATTGCTGATTTCGAGGAATATACCGAAATGGAGCTTGGTTGGTTTTTCAATCAATGGATATATACATCCGGCCACCCTGAGATCTATTATTATTGGAGCTATGAGGAAGATGGCGAAGATGAGTATATAGTAGAAGTCGAATTGCAACAGATGCAGCCAGAGACACTAACATGGCTACTACCATCATTCCAGATAGGATTTAGGGCCGATGATTCGATTGCTATTTTCGAATACAATATCGAAAACCGCATCGAGGTTTTGACTGCCAATCTCGGCTTCATTCCAGACAGCATATTACTAGACCCAAATCACCGGATGATTATTCAGGAAACCGATATGCACGGTATTCAGGAAAGCCAGTTAGCGCAGGCAAGTAGCAGCTTTCGTATAGCACCGAATCCGATAAATTCATCATCTATTATATACATCGATGGATTCGGCAAATCAATAAATATGGAGCTTTTCGATATTTCTGGCAGAAGGGTCATAGATAAAGTCTTTTCAAATACCGGCCGTATCTATTGGAATCGATTAGATACCCAGGATACAAAACCTGGTTTATATCTAATTCGACTTTCTGATGAAGAGAAATCGGTCGTGAAGAAGGCTATTTTGATGGATTGATTTTTCGGTGATTGTTGGTAATTTGCAGCTTAGATATTGCTATTTCGATGGTAGGTCGTCTATTTGTCATCATATTTCGAGATGCCTTTTGGTCAATGGTGTCTGAGTGAAATGAGACTGTTGAAGTACCGAAGGCACATCTTCTAAACCTGTGATTTCGACTCCGCTCAATCATCGTTTTGAGTTTGCTATACCTTCTGATGCTGAGCAATGTCGAAGCGACTAAGGCACGCAGCTCATGAAAGCTATCCGCTACCAGGGCTATTTGTTATAATCGATCTTAGGTAATCTTCTAATTCTTTGATATTATTATCGATAGAGAATTTCTCCCTGGCATTTTTGATGGCAAAATTTCCAAGCTTTTCGCGCAATTCGGGATTATTCGCAAGAAGTACTATTTTCTCGGCCATTTGTTCAACTTCGAAAGGCGGTATCAAATATCCATTTTTTCCATCTTCGACAAGCTCTGGATTGCTGCTTATATCAAATGCTATCGATGGTATGGCATTTGCCGCAGCTTCGGCAAGTACATATCCAAAGCCTTCCCATAGCGAAGTCAAGACAAAGATATCGATAGATGCGAAAAATGGGCGAATATCATCCAAAAAGCCGGCAAAGATTATACAATCAGAAACGCCCTTTTCTTCGGTATAGCTTTTCAAATATTTCATTCTGCCGCCGTCTCCTGCTATTAATATCTTGAAAGGTAAACCATTGCCTTTTAGTAGTTCGGCGATATCGATCAGGTATTTCTGACCTTTTTGTTCGACCATCCGCCCGGCATTGCCGATAACTATTTCGTCTTTTTCACTCTCGTATAAAGGAGCGCCCTGGTAGTTTTCATAGTAATCAAAGTCGATGCCATTATAGATGACTTTTATCCTGTTTTCGGGAAAGATATCTTTATTGTTCTGGATAATTGTTTCTGCGGTTTTTTGTGAATTTGCTATGATATTGGTTACTATTTTATCGAAAAGGAATCGATTGAAATATCTATCTCTGATAGGTATAGCACTTCCACGGCGGTAAATAATTGTACTTATGCCAGCCTTTCGGGCTACCGTTCCGGCAAGCTTCAGGTCGGATGAATCATTGATGATTATAGCATCTGGTTTCTCATCTTTGAATATATTCAAAAGCTTCAGCCGAACCATTGGGTTTATGAAACTATTCCGGCCAGCCTTTATTGTTATAGATTTGATTTTATCATTATCCTGCAGTTTCTGGCTAAGGTAACTTTTCTCATTTGCTATAAAAAGTATATCCCATCCATTATGTGCGAGGGCACTTGCTGTTCCATAATGCCATTTCTCGCCGCCGCCCCAGAATTTGGTGCAATTGTAGAAACAAACTCGATAGCCCATTAGTTTTCCCTTTCTTCGAATTTAGCTTTCTGAGCATTAGATGTAGCAATATCGGGAGTAGGAGTTTTGACTCCGAAGGTCCAGAAATGATTCAAAAAGAAATTAATCACCATACCAAAGGCGATACCTGCCAGATTTGCGATGAAATAGTGCATTCCCAAATGCGTCAGAAGAAGCAATATAAGATAGTTAATGCCGCCGGAAACCGATGTTACAAGATGATATTTCAGAAAACGCACCCAGAATGAACCGACTTGATTATCTTTCCATGTCCAGAAATTATTCAGCAGGAAATTTGTAATAATCGAAAGTTCGATGGCGATTATTCCGGCAATAGCAGTCCGCACATCGAAGGCCTCCTTGAGAAGCACCAATAACCCCTGATTAACCACTATTCCGCTTATGCCCACAATAGCAAATTTGCCAAAATACTTCCCAAAATGCAGAAAATTGTCGCTACTTATATATTTTTTCATTCTTATGTCCTTCATCAAGTTATAAATAATATACTATTTCTATCGCTGGCAAGGCCAAATGCAAAAATTCGGCTATTATTATTGCCGAATTAATAAATATTGTACCAAATCCACTTATAGATTACTATCTAAACTAATTGATAGATGTTATCATTTTCTAAAGAATTGTTGAGAATAAAAGACAAAGGATGTACTCATGCAGAGTCAATTAAATTACTTATTAAACCGTTTAAGGTTTTAGATGAAATTATTCATTATGATTTACACATTGTCCATGTGAATCCAATTTGGAGTTATTTGAAATTAGATAATTAGCATAAAAAGTTTTCGGATAAGCCAGAAACAAGGTATTAAACCTCAAGAACATATTCGGCAATAACTATTCTTATAGGCTATGTTTTTTCATGATCATAAATACTACTTATAGTAAAATATATAGTAAAAAAACCAACCTGCCCCTTTTGTTGGGGATAAGAACGGCAGGTTGGTATTCTTAAGGGAGGGGGTTTCTCTCTTTTTCTATATCTATTATAATTAATACAAACTCCAAAGTCAATAGTTTTTCCAAATTATTATATATACTTTGGGCTTAGAGCAATTATGTTTACTTAATGAGCATCATTTTTTGCATTTTATGTCCATTTGCATGATTAAGCTTGTAGAAATATAGTCCCGAATTGAATTCATTCCCATCGAAGATGGCCGAATATTTGCCCGGTTCATATATTCCTTTTGCGACAACCGCAATCTTATTTCCATTGATATCATAGACGGAAAGGTCTATCTCGCCCTTTTCCGCTATAACAAAATCGATAGTAGTCGCTGGATTAAATGGATTTGGACGGTTCTGCCCGAGTGCGAAATCCAGAGGCATAACGGAAGATTCTTCGATTGCCGAAAAATTCGAATGCAAAATCCATGAATACTCAGCATAATTGGCATCACAATGGCCGATGACATCAAATAGTTGCAAACTAATCGAGTATTCCGTCGAATCCTCCCATGATATTCCCGCCAAAGCAGGATGAAAACAGAATCGGTCGCCATCGAAAGCAATAGAAGGATTTGCAAGATTAAAAGTATCAGCATCGATGGCTAATTTGCTATCTTCCAAATAGATATCGCTAATAGAATCTATCGCTGCGAAACATATCTTCATCGTATCATTCGAAACATAGAAATATGGAGGGTAAATCGTATCTGCTACCGGAGGGTCATAATCGACAGTAAATGACCATTCGATAGGAAGCATTGATGAGGGTGTCCCAATATTATTGCTGACAGAAAGAATCTCGACATAGACATTCTCACCACTTTGATATTCAGTTGAATGTGTTAGGATGAATCTATCCTCCGTATGTCCATCTTCAACAAGCTCCGGGCTTTCTAATGTGAATGTATCATCCAAAGCCGGCTCATGCTCTGGCCTATGAACTCTAATAACAACCGATGAATCATCTACATCAAATACAGTATCGTTGACTTCGAAATGAATTTCAAGTGGATCGCAAGAGACATATGTTTCATTCATAGGCCGCAGAATTTCAACAATCGGACTGGATGAGCTAAGAAAAAATGTCCATGTAGTATCGATGAAATTTGCCAGACACGACGTGCCAGACCAATCGGTAGTATCCTCGAAATCATTAGCTCGATCGACCAAATGAGCCGTAACAGAAAGGCTCTCGCCACCCATCAGCTCGATACCTGCAATTCCGCAGTCGAAAGTAATCATAGTATCTGTTAGTATTATTGCATCGGAAGTAGTTAAGGGATATTCTGTGTCGTTTACTCTAAGATAAGAATCATCTCTTTCAAGGCCGCTGGTGCTATCCTTATAATTGAAAGAAAAAGTGGGACTCGGCTCATCGATAATATTCCCATCCGGTATAGACGCATCCAAAATAACTGGTGATTTAGTATCATAGACAAAGCTCGTGCTTACCGGGAATAATAGATGATTGCCAATAATGTCGTCAGCATGTACAAGTGATATATTATAGTGTCCATCGGCTAATGAATCTGGCACATAGTATAGCATCTCCTCTTCAAAATCATATTCGAAACCACCATCAGCCCAGTCTATCTCATCGCCATTTATTTCTATAGTTATAGTATTAGTATCGATTCCTGTCGAATCTACCAGAGTAAATGCAAAATATTCATCGATACAGCTCGAAATAGTTCCAGAAGACGGCCTTGCAACTCCAGCCAAAGGCCCACCGCCTTCGATTACAAAATACCACGACATACTGCCGGAATGGTCCTCGCATAAAGTAACATTATCTCTGTAGGTTAATTCCATAGCAACAGTGTCGCCTCCTATGAAATCTATTCCTGCTTCTTCTGTGCTAAATACTACTAGAGATTCTTCCGGATAATAATGAAAGGCAGAATTGGTCATTTCAAAACTCATCCCAAAGATAGACATATCAAATTCAATATGATCCATACCAAAGCCCGGGTCCCACATTTTCCAGGAAATCGCAGGACGGGAAGTTCGGATATTCTCGCCATCTTCAGGCCAAATATCCCATATCAGAGGCGCAATTCTATCGATCTGAAAACTCCAGCTTTGTATCTCAGGTAAAGGGCTTCCGGTAGAATCGACTACACTGGTAACCTCTACCTGGATATTATCGCCATTTTCAAATTCTTCTTCTGGCGAATAAACAATACTTGCTACACCATCGGAATAGGAATAGGTAACATCTGTTGAGAAAGCGTCCAGTTCCAGAGTCTCTGTCTCATTTATGGTGATATTGAAATGAATAGATGTATCTATTATGCCATCTCGATCACGTATCTCAAATTCGATATCCTGCCCTTCGCAGGAGCTAATATCACCATCTTCCGGCTCTATCGGATATGTCCATGGTGGATATCCTTCACCAGAAATATAATAGCGAAAACTTAATTCATTCGCTGTCGAATAGTCAGGGTTATCCTGAGCACTAATCGAGATTCGAATTTCTTCACCTTCCAGAAATGGTACAGGACTAATAAAAGTTATATGATTGCCATCGATTTCAATATGCGGAGAAGAAGCTCTGTAAACATCGGAACCCACACGAAGCAGAAAAGAATCCCAATTCAAACCAGACAAAGAATCAACAATGTCAAATTCTATGCTTGGATAGGGGTTTGAATAATGTCCATCTGGCTCTGGAACAATATTACAAACAACAGGCGAGGACCTATCGATATAAAATTCAGTTCCAACAGGTTCGGCTAAACCACTTCCACGAGAATTCTCGGCTGAAATCACTTGAAAATTAACAGTATCACCATCCTCCCATGTGGTATAGCCAATCGGCGAAAAAGCCAATAAACTTTCTCCTTCAGAAAATACGAAATTGTAACCACTGCCTATATGAAATGTATCGGCGCCATTCAAAACGCCTACTATACTGGAATCAATTATATCGTCCCCTACTTCATCATAGACCTGGAAAAAGATTGTCTGTAATTCATACGAGGAGAACTCTCCATCCAAAGGCGCGACCGGATTAACTATAATGTCGAATGTGCTGCAATCAGAATCTGTGGCACAGCCGAATACTCGAGTGGAATCGACAGTAACCATCGTATCGATTTCGCCAGTTAATGTGTCCTCGACAGGTTCTACAATAGTAGAAATCATCGAGATATTGAAACATGAAGGCATGCTATCGCATATTGTTTCGATATTCCAGCCTAAAGACACTGTTTCACCGGAAGGTATATCATAAATTACTGTGTCGGCGGGAGAAAGCAGATTCAGGCATCCGACTTCCTCGAAAGAGACTACCAGAGTATCTACTGCTGCATCGTAAGAATTTACAAGGTTGAGGCTGATATTGTTTGGCTCCGTTGATAATTCACAACTTAGTTCAACTGAATATTCGCTAATATCCAATGCGCCGAAACTTTCACTTCTAAGCTCGACAAATTCCTGACTGGCTGATTCATTCGCTATGTCCAATCTTTCTATTTCGATTGGATTTGCAAAAAGCGAAATAATTAGAAATAAACAAACAAGTATTATGTATCTAAGTTTCATTATGACTCCTTTTAAAATAGCACTCATAGCAATATTTTTGCATACTCTGTTTAAATAATAATACATAAAGAACACAATGTCAATTATTACTAAATCAAAAATATCTAAGTTCAAGTAATTTAACCAATTAAATGATCTAAACAAAAATGCCGGCCACTGATGGCCGGCATCTATAAATAAGTATATTTGTATTAATGCTTATTGCATTAACATCATCTTTTTTGTAAAGATATTTTCTGGTGTTTCGAGTCTATAGAAATAGACACCGCTTTCGAGGCCTTCAGCATCGAATCTTACTGTATATGCACCTTCGGTCTGAACCTTATCTACAAGGTTGGCAACCGATTGGCCAAGTACATTGTAAACCGTAAGCTTGACCGGCATTTCCTTGTCCAATTGATAAGAAATCGCAGTGCTCGGATTGAATGGATTCGGTGTATTCTGCGTGAGGCCAAATTCCTTCGGGGCAACGATCTCTTCTTTGACGCTTTCGCCATCATTGACTTTGCATCTGATAAGTACATTTGTCGAGTCGAATGCTGGGTTGATTCCGGATTCACCAAGGCCGAATTTCAGCCAATAGTATCCGGTTCCTGGTGCATATTCCCTTGCAAATGATCTCTCCGGGAATGGTGGTGAGAAATCCGTACCGATCTGTATGGTGTCGCCTTCATCATGTGCCAGTATAGCAAGTGCAAATTTCTCTTCTGTAATTGGATAATGATCATCTAATGTATAGCTAACCCAGCCGCCGCCTTCTGGTGGAGTAAGGGTGATATCTTCGATAGTCATAAATGGATCGCCATAGGAAGGGCGGTCATCGATATCTGTTGTGAACAATGCGATATCGATATTTGTTGTACGATTTGTCCACCATTTGACAGTCTCTAAATATGTATTAGTAAATGGTGAATCGAAAACCACTGCCAGACCAGTTTCATCGTATCCGCTTGTACGAACTGCGGTAACACGGTCTATTCCGCCCGGTACGCCGTCATCATAGCCCATATAGCGGTCATGGCTATGTGGTACTGTGAATTCGAGTTCGAGTGTATCATCGGAAGGGTCCAGATCGCCAGGACGGCTGACCCAGACTCTCATGATATAATCACCAGGCTCATCGAAAGTATAGTTATCCGCCACTGTGGCATATTCGCCAGAAGCGATTGTCGGATAGTCGAAGAAGCCGATATCGAGAGTGTCTTCATAGCCGGCTGTGTACATTCTCCAAAGAGTCATAATCGTGGACTCATCAGAAAGCCCTGGATTATCGACAGTAGCAGTGAACCTGACAGGCACTCCAACATTGATCGGGCCGGTTGCTATATCGGATACGCCGACATTATGCATCAAGCCAGTACGGCCGGAAACAGAGATATCATCGATCCAGAGGCCGCTGCCTTCATAACTTGAATCGGAGGCATAATTGGTATGGTTTCCGTCACTGAGTGCCAAAAATGCTAGCCTGACTTCGCCCGAGAAACCGCGAAGCTCTAAGATGCCATTGAAAATCGAATCGCCATTCATGATGCTCCAGCCTTCGAGCCAGCTATTTCGACCATAATCATAATGCAAGCGGACGAGAGTATCTCTTTCTTCATCGAGCATATAATTTATATAGACCATATAGTAGTCTTCGAGATTGCCTTCTTCATTGGCATCATCTGGTAAGTCTATATGTGCCCAGTATTCGACTTCTGCAAGGAAGCTCTCCGGAATAGTGAACCACGGAGAATATGCAATAGTCTGTGTTTCGAATTCATTTGCCATATGAAGCGAATGCGACTCGGAATGATAGTCTTCGCTGCTGATCTCGAAAAACTGTGGCCTTCTCCAGTTCTGTGGTGTCATCTCAGATGGTGCAGAATCTCCGCCATCATCCGAAAATATCGCTGCACCTTCATTTTCGACTACGATATCATCGATGATCCAGCCGAATAGGCTAGCGTCATAAGTATCATCACCATCGCCATAATCGACTGTACAGAAAGCTGGATCGCTTCCAAATACGAATGCGATATGAACTTCTTCGCCAGTATAATCAGAGAGGTCGATTTCTTCATCGACAAATCCAGAAGATATGCCGCCCCAACCGGGTACGCCTTCGCCTTCATGATTGAAACCAAAGCCAAAGCAACTGCTTGCAGGATATCCACCAGTCGGTTCGATAACTTCCCAGCTCTCGCCACCATCTATCGAAATTCGAACATTCATTGCATCCCAGCCATCATAGCCTTCATATTCGGCAGGAGCCTCGACAGCATATTTCGACTTGAAAGTCATTGTAGGCTCGCCACCGGACGGTAATGAAATAGCAGGTGTAACAAGAGCCTGAAACCATCCATTGTCATATCCTTCGATCTCTGAATCGCCACACCACCAGCTATTGCCTTCATAGGCTTCAAAATCTGAAGTGTGCCAGAAAGTTACTATGGAATCACCCTCATAATGGTCGGAATCCCAATTCAAATCTTCAAAAACCCATCCCGAAACATCTCCTTCGAAATCATCTGAGAAGACTTCGGTAGGTTGGCCAAATGCCAAACCTGTAATCAAAATGAACAAGGCCAATATAACCTTCGTTTTCATTTTTCCTCCTTTTATTTTTTGCATACATTAACACATTTTACCAAAAGATAGCTTTAAGTGCGAACAAAATCAAGAAAAAAACAACATACTATCGCCTTATCAAGAAAACAATAATCGGTAATAATCCTAAATTAACAAAAACAATGAAATTGCTCGCTTCATTAAATTATAAAAAAAGTCAGCAGAAAAAATATTACAATAGGGCCATAATGAATATTATACTTTTTTGCATCTACTTATTGGAAATAGTATACCTTCCCGTTTTCTATTACATACCACGATTAAATAAGTTATCAGAATAAGTTATTTAAACCTAACTATTGACAAAGCCAAATTATTATCTTATATTAATTCAAGTTGTTAGCATATGCCCGCAACTAGCAAAGGAGGCTAAAATGCCGTGGGTTGATAATTCAAAATGCAAGGGCTGCCACATGTGCCTGGATAGTTGTCCAGTCGATGGCGCAATATCAGCAAAAAATAAATCGGTAGAAATCAATCAAGAAGTATGTTCCCGATGCGGAATATGCTTGGATACCTGTCCGGAAGGCGCAATCAGGCCAAATAGCGAAAATCCTTCTATACGAGGACAAAAGCCATTCGGCGCTTTTAGCAATGGACAAAGTGCTGGAAGGGGTCTTGGAAGGCCAATGTCTAAAAGAGATAGCATAAGAAACAAAAAAAATAAACCATCAGGCTCCGGTGGCGGCTTTGGTAGAAACACTGGCGGCGGAAGAGGCAGAAGATGAATCATTTCAATATCGCTATCGCAACCGATGACGAGAATCTTATTGCAAATAGACATTTCGGCGAAGCAAAAAGTTATTTGATATACAATATCCAAAATAATTCTGCAGAATTTTTATCAAAAATAGAGAACACATCGCGCCGCGAGAGCAATGATAGCGGTCATGGGGACGCGGCCAAAGCTATGGATGTCAAAAATTTGCTTAAACGGCGCGATGTCGATGTGATTCTCGGGCATAAAATCGGGCCAAATATCACAAGGATAAGAAAAAGATTTGTGCCCATCGTTTCGAGAAAAAGAGATATCGAAGATACATTAGGCCTTGTCGTTAGAAGCTTTAGCAAGATTTACAATGAAATCAAAAAAGACGAAAAGGAACATTTCATCCTTCGATAAAAACCCCCTATCGAATAACTTGCGCTCCAGACAATGCGCTGTTCCACATTGTCAGACTTTTCAGGCTAAAACATCAGTAAAGCGTTTTGCTATATATTAAGTATTATGTTTATGTCATATATATGACTTTAAAAGAGATGGCTCGGATCGTGAATTGAGAAAGCCGGCTAAAAACCGGTTTTCTTTTTTTTTACCCTATAAGAAAACTAATGAAAATGCAGTAAGAAGTAACATAATTATGCCAACCGGCACAGTCAGCTTCTGGAAATGTTGCTTCAAATCTGTACCGAAATATTCCATCGAAACCGAGACACAGGGATGAATCGGCGATATGAGATATCCGAGAAATGTCGATACGAAAAGTATTGAAAATGTAAGATAATCGATGCTGGATGTAGCGAACTTTGCATAATATATCGGCAAAAGAATCGATATCGGCACCTGCACACGCCCGGTGACAAATCCCATAAAAGCTGCAAAAAACACAATAAAAAATGTCTTCCCGATGACTATCTGTGCAATAATCGGTGCTGTTTCAGAGCGATTGAAGATATTCAGAAAATAGAACATACCAATTATGATAAGGAAGAATTTCCACGGCTTCATATCCCTGACTATCTTGCCAAAACCCCTAAAACCCGGTTTTCCGAAGTATGCTGTCAAGCCAAGCGAACAAATCACGCCGATAAGTAGCGGCAATTCGGGAATTAAATTCGGGAAAAGAGTTGTCATGGCTATGTGGATACCTGGAGCAAGGAAAATGCTAAGAAGTGGCTTAGCAAGCTCTTTATAGTCTATCTTGCTATTGCCCTCGACACGGCCTTTGACCTTTCGCACAAAAAACAAATATCCGACAAGGATAGTGATTAGCATCCATGGGATGATATAGAGTATCTCTTTGTACAGGTCCAGCTTTGCCATTCTGGTAACCACAAGCACCATTCCCAGCGGATAGACCATAAGCGGAATATGCCTGAACCAGACATTAATGGCTACCTTCGTTTCGGGCTTTATACCTTCTGCACCGCGATTGAGAATTGGTGCGGAAAGAAGCGCACCACCCGGCATTGGAAGTGCTCCAAGAAGTGCCGGCGATAGGCTAACAAACCATTTGCGGCCGATGCGAAGATTATTAACAAGGCCATCTGTAAGGCCGGTTTCCTCCAATGTGCCGCCGATCAATGGAATCAAACCTACTGATATTGCAAGAAAAAGCACAGACATATCGCCAAAGGTATTTAGCAATTCTTCCCCTAGAGCAATGGCTGGAAGATTCATTATTCCAATTATGATAGCGGCGAGAAAAAGAGCGACCCAGATGCTCTTTCGGCCAATAAATAGAAGAGATGCAATAGCAAGCAGAAAACTTATCCAGACTAAAGTATTCATTTTACCTCTTTTCTGCCCAAAAGATGGACTCACTAATGTATATTCAAACGTTTGATAATGCAATCATTATCGAAAAAAACTGTTACTGACTATTTAGTAAAATTTGCCGATATAGATTAAGGTTTCAATCAATTCATTGGGGTTATATGCGTTACTGTCTTATTAGTATTTTAAACTACTTGCCTCGGCTTTTTCAATAAAAAATCTATTCCTCATAATCGATAGAGATGATCGGCGATTTTTCGAAATATTCCCGTAAATGGAGTCTGTCGAAGTGCGGTGTGCAGAGCTTGTCGAAAAGCGGTAAGGTTTAGTTTTGCCTTTAGCTAATCCGTAATAAGAACATTGGTTGTTGAATCCGGCCTGGGTTCTTTTTCTCTGATATATGCAAACCCTCGATCGAATAATACTCTTACGAAATTATCGCGAGTGTCCTGATATTTTGCACCGAAAACTACAGCGATAAGCCTTCTTCCATTTCTTTTCGCCGATGCAGTTACACAAAATCCGGCATCATTGGTGAAACCGGTCTTGATTCCATCTATCGAATCCTGCCCGATGATTTTGAAATGATTTCTCAGGCAATATGCACCATGCAGCCTTGCACAATCGACATCATAAAGCGAATCCAGCCTGATAGATGACCATTTGTAAAGCTGGGGCAATCTGGTTATTGCGATTCCAAGTTTTGCCATCTCTAGCGGCGTAGAAACATTTGGCTTTGTTGCGACATACATTTCGCGGCCTTTATATCTTTGCTTTGCGATGCCATGTCCCAGATATTCGACAGCTTTGGACTTGGTCGGTGGAAGGCCATGAACATTGTAGAATTTCGTTTTTCGCAGCTTGAGTTCATCTGCAAAGTGATTCATAATACCTACTGTTGCGGAGACATCATTATTGCCAAGATATTGGGCCAAAAGGTAAGACGCATCATTTGATGAAGACACAGTAACAGCTCGAACAAGATCGTTGACATGGTATCTTTCGCCCCTGTCGAGATATGCCTGAGAACCGCCCATAAGCGGTGCCTCATCAGTTACATTGACCGTATCATTGAAAGAAATAAAACCCGAATCGGCATAGACATATACAACCAGCGATAGCATCATTTTGGTCATCGAAGCGATCTGGCCTACCTTCGTACCGCGATAATGCCATAGAATTCTCAAACTATCGACATCGACTAAAGCAGCTTGTGTTATAAGATTTTGGCCTTTATAGTCTTTCGGGATTTCGACATAGAAAGCTGGACCGGGATTTTTCAGCTTTACTGGCGCCATAGCCTTGTATAGCTCTGTATTCTCGACTGCAGCAATCTTGACCATTTCCCACGCACTCTTTTCTTCTTTAGGATTCTGCCCTTCTGTTTCACTTGGTTTATGGGGATTTATCATCATCCAGATGCCCATGAAAATGAAAAGTATAGCAAATGCTATAAGCGGGCCTTGATATGTCGAAGAACGAATCCGGTTTTCTTCCCGAATTTTCTTCTCTTTATTGCGGCTTTCGCGCTTTCTAATGAATCTCGAGTTTGTATGAAAGTCTGAAACTGACATTTAACTAATTGGTTTTTCTCCTATTATGATTAAGTATGAGGGCTGTCGCCTTTTTCGCCTGTTCTCTTAAAATAATGTGGACTATCACCCCATTTATTATAACCAATTGTCTCTCCCAGTTTGGCAATTCTGCCTTCGAGACAATCCTGGCACATCGATGAGTTTTCGTCCAGGCATGGTTTGTTTTCGTAAAGCTGGTAGCCTCGGCGGTATTTGGTATCAGTTACATTCGGCATAATGATATTTGCTCCAGCGCGTATTCCCAGCTCGCGGCCGATATCATCGAGAGCCTGAAGGGCAGTTGTCGCAGCGATATTTACATCTTTTAGGCAAATTCTTGTTGCTCCGATCATCTTGAGTGCGAGGTCGAGCTGCCTTTCGCGTATATATTTGAAATCGCCTTCGAGTGAATCGGCCATAGGCGTATCCTTATGCGGAATATATGGCCCCATCCCAATCATATCGATATCATTGTCGCGGAAAAACAGAATATCATCGGCCAGATCATCGATTGTCTGCCCGGGAAGGCCGATCATAACACCTGTTCCAACCTGATAACCGACTTCGCGAAGATATTCGAGGCATTCGAAGCGATAACCAAAATCATGGTCATTGGGATGAAGTCTGGCATAGAGTTTCGGATTCGAAGTCTCGATTCGAATAAGATAGCGGTGGGCGCCAGCATTGTACCATCTTTGATAGGTCTTTTTCGATTGTTCGCCAAATGACAGTGTAATACCAAGCTTACCATCAGAAATATCTTTGATACCTCTAACAGCATCCTCGACAAATGAAACAAATTTCTCATCACGCCTTTCGCCGCTTTGCAGGACGATAGAGCCATAACCGACTTCGTGAACCCATTTGGCAGCTTCTAAAATTTCATCGAGCGTCATCATATAGCGGACGATATTTTTATTATCATGACGGATTCCGCAATAGAAGCAGTTCTTATCGCAGATATTGCTGAATTCTATAATTCCACGAAAATATACCATTTTCCCGGATGTCTCGACTTTGATGCGATATGCTTCATTGTACATTCTCAGAAGCTCGTCGCCAACTTCAATATTAAGAAGATATTTCAGATCGTTGTGGCTTAAGGTTTTTTTATCGAATATTTCTTGTAATCTATCCATTTCAACTCCTAAATTAATATCAAATAGACAATATATCTTACAAAAGCAGCACTGTAAAGGATAATGAAAATTTTCTTTGGCAAAAAACTCATCTCTTAAAGCCACATATAAATAAATATACATACTATATATTATATATAGTGCATTAGCTTTACTGAAGTTTTAGCCATGAAGAATGAGAATGGCGAGCAGCGCATTGTCTGTTGATTTTTATGATGCTTTATTTTGTTGTACCGATACCATCTTGTAGCTTTGATTTTGGCACGGCCCAGTTAGTGGTATTTTCAGCTCTGCTCTATCGACTAATCAAAAGAAGATTTTGATTATAAATA
>JBKHBT010000021.1:0-42352 GCA_046542255.1 Candidatus Zixiibacteriota bacterium
TGCTGCTTAGGTTGTTCTTTGACAGACTTAAAAAATCTAAAATCACATGATAAGTCTGTCTAAATATTCATTATTACTAGCATATCTTGCATTGTTTGTAAACTAAATGCAGCAAAACCAAAGAAATATCGAGAATATTTGTGGAAAGGACAGAAAAAATTTGTTTTACACTTAATCTGGGTTTTAAGGAGAAGATTTAGAGGTGGACTAAATCTTAAGTCTCTTTTTTTCTAAATAAACCCCAAAACACTCATCTCAATTTCAGCCAAAAAAAAGCACAGCCCTCAAAAAAAGCTGTGCTTTTAAAATCTCTATTAGATTGATTCTATTCGATCAATTCGATCTTATGCTTGAAAGTTTCCTGACCGACATTCATTACTACAAGATATACGCCGCTTGGCTGGGATGTGGGTTCCCATGTGAGCGTGTAGTCGCCGGCGGGAAGCTCATCGCGGATTAGCGTCTCGACCTTGCGGCCGGAAACATCATAAATCGTTACATCCACCATATCCTTGCGATTGACCGAAACATAAATACTCGTCTTAGAATTGAATGGATTCGGATAATTTCTCGCAATCTGCGATTTGCGCGGCAGGACTGGATTGCCAGTATTGGCCTTGGCAACAACCTCTTCGGATGTAATATTGTACATATAAATACCGTGATACATATCAAGGCCATAGAGCATATCGCCATCGAGCATCACATGTGTCCAATAACCGGCATGTGGCAGGGAATCTACAAGTGCAAGCTCGCCATTGTCGATTTCTGTCAGGTCGAATACCTTGCATTGTCCCTGAGCATCAGCAACAAATGCATAATCATCCTGAACCTGGACATCCATTGCCCATTTCGTTGGGTAATTTGATACAAGCTCTGGTTCTTTTGGATTCGATACATCAATTACAGTCAATCCGCCAGTAGCATCGGCAGCGAGTAGATATCCGCCATAAGGCTCGATGCCGTTTCCGCCATCATCAGATACATCGATTTTGCCGATAAATTCTGGCATTACATCGGAAGTAGCTCTGTATATATAGTATGAGCCGTGGAAATCTGAAGCATACATAAAATCGCCATCGAATTCGATATCGTAGAACTGGGCTTCGCCATAGTTAATGCTATATAATGTTTCGAGATCGGTGTCTTCTATACGCATGATTTTGATACCATCATAGCCGAGATTCACGGCCAGAATGTCATCATTAAATTCAAGGCCGGATATATGGTCTGGCCGTTCCACTCTGCCGACAGGATATTCTGCAAGTATAGTGTTGCGAACAGGATCGATCTTCTTGATAAAGACATTATCGGCATCGCTGTTTCTAGCGCCGAGAACATAGATTAGGCCATTGTATTCGGCGACATCCCAGAAGGCTTTGAAATCGTCTATCGAGATAGCATCAAGGAAAATCGGCTCGGTCGGTTCAGTGATATCAAAACGGGCAATTCCAGAGTGCCTGGACAGCACATATAAAACATCATCATGCATGACGAAATTATCCGGAGTGCCAAATGTTGAGACATTGCCGATTTGTTCTGGCTCGAATGGATTGGCAACATCATAGACTGATAGGCCTTTCCATGAATTGGCCAGATAAATATAGTCTTCTTTGAGTACACAGTCGAGTGTCGGTAGATTTGGAAGGTTCCATATCATCTTGGGCTGCGTCTGATTGTCTTTCATCTTGTATATGGCAAAATTATGAAGTCCGCCGCTATATATCAAATTATCCTCGACCTGTGCTGTAACAGGATGCGAGAATGGGAATGAGAAAAGATGATTGAACATTCTCGGCTCGCCCTCTTTTGGCTTATCCAACCTGCCATAAAGCACATTCTCTGCGTAAGCCTTTACCATTGTATAGACACCGGGCTGCATTCCCATATAGACAAAATTCTCTTCATGAGTCGTCCCCAGAAGCACAAGGCCGTGGTCGCCGAGAGCAATATAAAGGCGATTTCTATGATAATCTATTTTGGCTGGTGCGCCGGGAAGGTTTATCGATTTGGTAACCTGTGGTTCGGACGGGCTATCTACATTGACTTCGGAAATAAAATTCTCGCCGCCGATATAGAGCAATCCGGTCTCGGCAAGGTCCATCGTGTTAAGTACTTCTTCCTGAGAGCCGATATGGCCGATAACTGAAGGATGATAAGGCTCGGAGATGTCCATGATATAGAGTCCGTCCTTAGCGGAAAGCACATACAGACGATTATCAGGCTCTGATACGATAATATCGCGGATTTCGCTGAAGATGCCTTCCATAGAATGCATCAGTTGTGGATAATCGCGGCGATAGACATTATAGACATTCAGAGAGCCATTAACTCCAGCATAGACGATATTTCCAATACCATCCACAGCATTCACAGAACCGGAGCCGATGTGAGCACTACGGATAAGATCAATATCGCTAGCAAAGCCGCTAATTACAAAAATTAGAATTGTTAAAGTCAAAAATAGTTTCTTAATCATATTTTCCTCCTTTTATATTCGTTCCTATACTACAATATAAAAAAAGAAAGTTTAATATCAAGCTTTTATATATATTTTATCTGGAATTTGTGTCGAATTTATGAGCTATAGCTTAGCCTTTGGATGTTTAATAATAACATAATGAATATCAAACGTAGCGATTTTATTTGCCTTAGGCAGCAAAAATAATTTAATTAAGTACAATTAGTGAAAGAGTGGAGGGAAATGTTGATAGAAAAGATATTAGGTGATTTTAGTCCATGGCATTTTCTATTCGAATTTGCTATAGGGGGCGCTATTATTGTTTTTGCCGGACAATTTCTGGCAAGGGCAGCCAAATCAATAGCAGAAATCACCGGTATCGGCCAAACCTGGATCGGCCTTACCGTTCTTTCTATTGTGACATCCCTTCCAGAGTTTTCTGCAAATATTTCTGGTGTAGCTTTTGGAGCGCCGGAGATTGCGGCTGGTAATATTTTCGGAAGCAATGTTTTTAATATTCTCGTAATTGGTATTTTGGATTTCATACAGGGAAGAGGCGGGATCACAAATAAAATCAGTATCAGGCAGATTCTTCCAGCAAGCCTGGGCATCGCTCTTACTTCGATCGCAATTATTTCAATCCTGACAATGGAATATGTCCCTGTGAATGCCAATTATACGGGCTTTTTCTTCAGCGGTATAATACTTTTGGTATTTCTTGGCGGAAATCGCATGATTTACAAAATCGAAACAAGAAAAACCCGTAAAAAAAACAAAATGACTGAGTCTGTCGAACATCCTAATGCTGTTAAAGAATTCGTGATCTTTATTTTGAGCGCTACCGTTATTGTTTTGGCTGGAATCTGGCTTATTAGGGTTTCAGTTCGCTTTGCGGAATTTCCATTTGTATTTGGAAGCCGAGAAATTGTATTTGGCACGACTTTTGTCGGGACTATTGTGCTCTCTGTTATTACTTCTTTACCGGAACTGGTTGTGGCTATTTCGGCTTATAAAATGGGAGCGACAAATATGGCCGTTTCCAATCTTTTCGGAAGTTGCAGTTTCAATGTTTTTATTTTTCCGGTTCTCGAGCCTATAATGCTATTGAAAACCGGCGAGAGTATTTTCCAGTCGGTGGATTGTAGCCTTCTCATACCGGCAGTTCTATCTGTTATTATGATTAGTATTGCAGTGATGGGCCTCATCTATCGCTCGACAAAGAGCTATTTGAACCTTGGATGGGACAGCCTTCTGATTTTCTTTTTCTACTTCGTAGGCAATTATCTTTTCTTTATGGCAGATGTTCTTGCCCCCAGTATTCCTTGAATTTGCATAAATAGTATTCACTTAAAAGTTAAATGGCAAAAGCCCTTCCTGTAAAAGGAAAGGGCTTTGATATAAAACGCTATAGCTCAAAGTGAGTCAAAGAAATACCTCTTTTAAAGCCATACATATTAACATGTATAACGTATAATATTTAAAGCAAAAGGCTTTTCTGATTTTTCAGCTTAAGAAGTATGACAATGCGGAACAGCCCATTGTCTGGTTATGCAATAGTTATTTTATCTTCGAGATAGACATCCTGAATTGCATTTAACACTTCTATGCCGTCCTTCATCGGCCTCTGGAATGCTTTTCTTCCGCTTATTAGGCCAGCTCCGCCAGCACGTTTATTGATTACTGCCGTCCGGACTGCCTGTTGAAGATCGTTGTCCCCGGATGCGCCACCGGAATTTATTAGAGGCACACGGCCCATATAGCAATTCAATACCTGATATCTTGTCAGGTCGATTGGATGGTCACTGGAAAGTTCGCTATACATCGATTCTTTGTATTTGGCAAAATCTATATCCTTGAAACCACCATTAAGCTGCGGCTGTTTCTGCTTTACGATATCTGCTTCGATTGTTGCAGACAGATGATTGGCCTGGCCGGTCATATCGGTCGAGAGATGATAATCTTTGCCATTATGCTTGAATGCAGGATTCCGCAAATATGCCCAGAGTACCGTAACCATTCCCAGCTCATGAGCGCGCTCGAAGGCCTGCGAAATCTCGATTATCTGGCGGTTCGATTCTGGTGAGCCAAAATAAATCGTCGCACCTACAGCTAAAGCACCAAGATCGAAAGCTCTTTCTACCGAACTAAACAGGATTTGGTCATGCTTATTGGGATATGTCATAAGCTCATTGTGATTAATTTTCACTAAAAATGGAATTTTGTGGGCATATTTATTCGAAACAGAGCCAAGAACTCCCAATGTCGATGCTACGGCATTGCAGCCGCCTTCGATAGCCAGTTTCACAATATTCTCCGGATCAAAATAGATTGGATTCGGCGCAAAAGATGCACCAGCAGTATGCTCGATTCCCTGATCCACGGGCAAAATAGAAATATAGCCGGTACCGCCAAGCCGTCCATGGTTCAGCATTGTCTGAAAATTTCTGGACACTGCTGCATTTCGGTCATTCTCTGTAAAAACATCGCCTACAAAATCTGGCCCGGGAAGATAAAGGTTATCATTGGGGACCTTAGCCTTGTGTTCTAATAGATACATGGCTTCATCGCCCAAAAGTTCGACTATTCGGTCATACATAATGCCTCCTTGAAAAGGTTGCTCATTTAACATTTATACACATAAATATAGAAATCCATAAGCGCAATGTAAACAACTATTTTCATTCTGGATTATATCGGTACCTTCCCTTCTCTTTTAAGGCCTATATAAAAAAATATAATACTAAATATATATACTCAAAAGGCTTTACTGATGTTTTAGCCTAAAAAGTATGACAATGCGGAACAGCGCATTGTCTGGATAAAGATATTTTTGAAACAATGGTGGTTAGGGGGGACTCGCGATGCTTCCGCATTCAATATGTCCATTGGTATGAATCACTTTTACTTAGTGTGAAACAATGCTACTAAATATTGATCTGATATCCTATTCCCCATTTGCTAAACCTTGAACATCTGCTGCGTAGGCTATCGATATCTCCATCGAACTCTATACTGCCTTCATGGATTACTATCGCTCTGTCGGCGATCTGGGATATGAATTCCAGGTCATGAGAAACGATGATTACCGATCTATTTTGGTGGCAATAATCCTTTATCACTTCGATAAGCCTTTCAATAGAACCTTTGTCCAATGAAGCTGTCGGCTCGTCTAAAATCAGTAATTCCGGCATCGAAGAAATTATGCCGGCAATACCGACTCGCCTTTTCTCGCCCTCGGAAAGCACAAATGGATTAGCATCATAGAAACCCTCGCCAATTCCCATTCTGGATAATGCATCTTTGGCTCTATCATAAGGATTCTCGATCTTGAAATTTCGCGGGCCATATGCAACATCATCGAGTACTGTCTTATCGAAAAGCTGTAGCGATGGAAACTGAAAAACCATTCCCACCCTGCCTTCTCCAGTTACATTGCCTTTGTCGGGTTTATACAGGCCGGCAAGAATGAAAAGCAATGTGCTTTTTCCGCTTCCGCTTTTGCCTATAAGAGCGGTGCAACTGCCTTTTTTAATCGACAGGCCGATACCATTTAGAACCTTATTTTTTTCATAGGAGAATTCGATTCCCTTAGCTTCTAAAATTGATTCCTCCGAGGGATTTGTCGCTATTTTTTCGGACCAATCTATTCTTTTGGAAATCCGGCCCTCGGCCAATTTGCCATTTTCTATGCAAAGCACCCTATCTGCCCATTTTTCATAGGAAGGGTCTTGCGTGATAAAGATTATGGCCTTGTCTTTCATTTCATTCAGGCTATTAAAAAATAGCATCTTCCCTTCATAATCCAGATATGAAGTCGGTTCATCTAGAATGATATAATCCGGGCCAGTTATAACAGTTGCAGCAAGAGCAAGGCGAGCCATCATGCCGCCGGAAAGAATTTCGGGTGATTTATGAAGATAATCGCCAAGGCCGAATCTTTTGGCTACTTTTTCGATTTTGGCATCCATTTTCTCTTGTGGCAAAGCCGAAAATTCCAAAGGAAATGCAAGCTCGCGAGCAATCTCGGTTGTCAGAATCGAATCTTCGGGATTTTGAAGCATAAGGCCAATCCGAAGATCGCGTCTTTCATCAGCCAGAATTTCTTTGCCATCGATTATTACCCTGCCCTTATCTGGCTGTTCGACTCCGGCAAGTATCCTTGCCAATGTGCTTTTTCCGCTACCGTTTTGGCCATAAAGAAGCACCTTATCGCCAATTTCGATCTCGAAATCGATGCCATCGAGAATCTTTCTTTTTCCAAATGATATTTCTAATGACTCGGCTCTTAGCAAACTACTCCTTCGCATAATTCAAGCATCTGAAAATAGACAAAAATTATGCATATTGCAATGATATTAAATGCTAATGGATTATAAACAAAGGCGGAGAATAATTATTGAAATTCCTTCAGGCCATATTCATTGATTTTGGAACGAAGTGTCTTTCTGTCGATTTCGAGAATTTTGGCAGCATGGGTTTTATTGCCATTTGTATAGGCCATGACATTTCTTATATGCTCGGCCTCAACTTCCTTCAGTGTCCTATCGATTCCGGAATTTGGCGAAATGCAGAATCTCATATGCTGGGGCAAATCGGTTGTTTCTATGATATCGCCTTCAGCCATAACAACGAGGCGTTTTAAGATATTTTCCAGTTCCCGGACATTGCCCGGCCATTCATAATGCTTGAAAATCTTGATGACATCATCGGATAATACCGGTGTTTTGCGCCCGATTTCTTTGGAATACCGCTCGAGAAAATTATTCGTCAGGAGAAGAATATCATCACCGCGCTCGCGAAGTGGTGGGATTTCAATATTTATTACATTTAAACGGTAGAAAAGATCATCACGAAACGTTCCTTTGGAAACCATGTCCATAAGATTTTTATTGGTGGCTGCAATTATTCTGACATCGACCTTATGCGGTTTTCTTGAGCCAACCATCGTGATTTGTTTGTCCTGAAGTGCGCGAAGCAGCTTGACCTGCATAGATTTGGAAGTCTCGCCGATTTCATCGAGAAGTATGCTTCCGCCATCTGCTGTCTGGAAAAAGCCCGCCCTTGTTTCGGATGCGCCTGTGAATGCGCCTTTAACATGGCCAAATAGCTCGCTTTCCAGAAGCTCTTCGGGTATTCCGCCACAATTGACAGGCACAAAAGGCGATTGCTCGCGGCTGCTGGAATAGTGTATCGCACGAGATACCAGCTCCTTGCCGGTGCCAGATTCGCCAGTAATCAATACTGTGGCATCCACAGATGCTGCCTTTTGGATTATACGAAAAATCTTCTGCATCGGCTTGGACTCACCGACAAGCCCAAAACGCGATTTCATAGGGCCTTCTATCTGATGGGCCTTGCGCCTGTCATGAAGCTTCTTGAGAACGCCTTCCACTGCAGCCTTAAGCTCTTCTATCGTAAAGGGTTTAGGAAGGTATTCCTCGGCGCCGGTTTTTACGGCTTCGATGGCGCTATCTAATGAAGCATAGCCGGTTATCATCATAATCTGCGTATTCTCCAGATTTTCATTAATAAATCGCACAAGCTCCATGCCGGAGACTTCGGGCATCTTAAGGTCGGTTATAACAAGATCGACTTGCATTGTATCCAAAAAGGCCAGAGCCTCTTTCACACTCGTGGCAGTATAGATTTCATAGTCGCCCTTAGATAGATTACGACGCAGAATTTCCAGCGTATCGACTGAATCATCGACAATAAGTAGTTTATCTTTCATCGTTTATTTCCTTACAAATAGGTATTTTAACAGCAAATATTGTGCCTTTGCCCGGTTTTGAATCGACACAG
The DNA here is from genome assembly GCA_046542255.1 of Candidatus Zixiibacteriota bacterium. Classification (GTDB taxonomy): domain Bacteria; phylum UBP14; class UBA6098; order JBKHBT01; family JBKHBT01; genus JBKHBT01. Next base: position 8,264 of record JBKHBT010000021.1, read on the forward strand.
ATATCTCCACCAATAGATGAAATAATTCCATATACTACCGGCAAGCCAAGCCCGGTGCCCTGCCCGACATCTTTGGTTGTAAAAAATGGCAGAAAAATCTTCTCTTTAATTTCATCGGTCATACCACAGCCATTGTCGGAGATTTCGAGTATGACATATTCGCTATCGGAATAGGTTTTAATAGCTATTTCGCCTGAAGGCTTTTCTATTGCCTGTATGGCATTGACTACAAGATTAACCAATATCTGATGGATCTGGCCATTATCTATGGTAACCCTTGGTAGATTTTGGGCGAGGTTTTTGGTGAGTTTTATGCCTTCTTTTTGGCATCGTGAATTCAAAAAATAAAGGCCATCTTCGATAACAGAATTAATATTGGAACAAATCTTTTGGACTGGTACTTCGCGAGCGAATACAAGCATTTTCTTAACTACTTCCCTGGCATGGATTGCAGAATCGATAATTCTCTGAAGGTCGGTGTCAATTTCTTCTGGAAGTTTCTCTTCGCTTTTTATTAACTCTGCAAATCCGAGTATGCTACTGAGCGGTTCATTAAGCTCGTGTGCCACGCCCGCTGCCAATTGGCCGATAGTTGCCAACCTATCGGCATGGCGAAGTTGCTTTTGCAATTCTTCCTGTTCATTATGCGATTTCCGCCGCTCAAGAATCAGGCCGAGATGATTGGCGATGGTTTCCATCAATTTGCGTTCTTCTCGCAAGAAGACATCCATCTCAAGCTCCTGATTGCTGCTGATATATGTCAGCTCGACTGTTCCACGTTTTTCGCCATTAACTATTATATCGCTTATTAATTTATGCGGAGACTCGCGAAACTCTGCGCTTTTATAGCTTTTGCCGTCATAAATTATTCTGGCAGATGCGATTTCGGGATATTGCCAGGCCGGCGGAAGCATCTCGACAACACTTTGAAGCATCTTATCAAGCTCGATATAGCTCTGCTGCGAAATCTCCGATAGATTGTAAAGACATGTCATCTCTTTGACTCTCTCGCGCAAAGAATACTGAGCACGGCGGTCGGCGACAGCAAGTCCGAAAGTCTGAGCGAAGGTTGATAAATAAAGGGCTGTATCGGCATCATATTTTTCCTGTTGATGATACTTGATTACAAGCAGGCCTCGGTTGTGGGCATCTATCTTGAGTGGGATAAAAACGAGACTATGATAATTGCTACCGACTTTGCCCTCGAGAGTGATTTTTCTATCCTGTAATTCAAAATCAAAAGTAAACTCATCACGATTGTTTTCGACCCAGATAAGATTACCGTGGATATAACGCTCTTCATTCAATGGATAATGTCCATCGAACATCAATTTCCCAAGATTTTCTATGCTGGGTTTATTTTTTTTATCAGGTGGAAAATTCGATTTATCGAGAAATTTTTTAGGGTCGAGTATTCGAAAACGATAGGATGTACTGTTTTGATATCTTGCAATCCATCGATAGAGCAACTTATCGTCCTGTAGCCAGAACTCAGCGGCCGCACATTTGCAAACATTCTGAAGAATTTCGGAAACCTTTTGCATAAATTCGAGCCTCTTTAGGCCCTGGCTTCCAAATCTCAGAATGCGCAAGGAGCTGTAATAGAAATCATCGAAATTCGAGTCCCAATCCAAATTTTGGACATCATTTTTCATGTTAATAATTTAACAAGCGTTATTACAGAGTCAAGAAGTATATTTGGAGTTTGCTTTGTTGGTAGTATTTTTTATTAGTAGGTATAGTAAAAGCGCCTGTTCTAAGTTTTAGGGATTATCGATCCGAAAAGCAAAATTATAAGCCTTTACATTGCTCTGACGGAACAATATTATTATCAATATATTGGCTTGACAAAGCAAAATTTAGTATTATATTTTGTTATTGCAAGGCAAAGGAGATATATGATAGATAAAAAGAGCCTCAATGATGTCCTATTATTACAAAACAAACAAATAGAAAAAAATATCACTGAACGAGACATAAAAAGCAAAATTGAAGAATATAAAGATACGCCATTTATAATAATAATAACCGGGATAAGGCGTGGCGGAAAATCGACAGTACTTCACGATATTAGAAATGATGATTGCTACTATGTGAATTTCGATGATGAAAGGCTTTTTGATTTCGATATCGCTGATTTCCAGACATTGTATGAAGCTTTGATCGAGCTTTTCGGAGCAAAAAGCATCTTTATCTTCGATGAGATCCAAAATGTCAAAGGCTGGGAAAGATTTGTACGGAGACTCTATAATAGCGGCAAAAAGATATATGTTACCGGTTCTAATAGTTCGCTTCTCAGCAAAGAAATGGGAACCCATCTCACAGGTAGAAATATTGCTTTAGAACTATTTCCTTTCAATTTCCGTGAATATCTTCGTTACCATAATAAAGAAATCGATCCTGAAAGCCAATTTACATCGCTCGAAAAAAGTGAAATCAGGAATCTATTCAAAAAATATCTTGAAAGCGGTGGTTTTCCCGAATATTTGATAACCGAAAAGCCAGAATATCTCAAAAATCTTTATGAAAACATTCTCTATCGCGATATAATTGTCCGACATAGAATCCGTGATGAACATGCCATAAAGACAGTCGCAAATTATGCAGCGAGCAATATCGGCAAGGAGATAAGTTTCAATAAACTTCGCAAAATGACAGGCCAGAGTAGCGCAACGACAATAAAGCAATACTTCAATTTCCTCGAAGACTCGTATTTGATATTCCTTCTTCCCAGATTTAGTTATTCATACAAAAAACAGGTCTATTACAATAAAAAGCTCTATTTCATCGATCCCGTCCTGGCAAAAATTATAGGTTTTCGATTTAGCGAAGATAGTGGCAGAATTCTCGAAAATACAGTTTTCCTGAATCTTAGGCAATTCCATAGTGAGATATTTTTCCATAAGGATCAGCATGAATGTGATTTTCTAGTTAAACAAGGCAATGAGATATCCAAAGCATTTCAGGTCTGCTGGGATATTAACGATCAGAATCGGAAAAGAGAGATAGCAGGTATTCAAGAAGCCATGCAAAACTATAATCTTGAAAAAGGATATATAATTACTTACGAACAAGAAGATAAAGTAAAAATAAATGGAAAGAATGTATTTCTAATTCCTGCCTGGAAATGGCTTTTGGAATATCATCATGAAAGTGATTAATCTTTTATTCTATAATATTTTTAATATCAGGCACCCTATTATACACAATAATCAATAATCATCCTAAGTAACTTAAGCGATGCCTTCCTCGCCTCCTGAAGCACCTCATCGTGATTCGCCTCTTCCATCTGTGCGGCTACATTGGTTACAACGGCGAAAGACATCCATTCCAGGCCTTGCATTCTTCGCATGGCAAATATCTCCGGCGCAGTGGACATCGATGCTAAATCTGCCCCAAGCTCGCGAATCATCTCGACTTCGGCATTGGTTTCATAGGTAGGGCCAAGTAATGCCATAAGAATTCCTCGCCTGAGGTTAATGCCGTTTTTCAATGCAATCTCGGCCATATCAGGCGCATGGAAATTAGAAATATCCTCGCGGCTGATAGATGGCAAAGGCATAATATTCTGCATATCGATATAATCGACGACCTGAACAATATCGCCAACACTGAAATATGGATTAACTGAACCGGCACTGCATGTAACAATCCCTTTCCTAGCGCCGAGTTCATAGGAAAGCCTGTGTGCGAATGTGATGTCCTCTGGCCTAACGCCCTCATAGAAATGTTTTCTGCCGCGGAAAAATATAATCTCCGATTTAGGGTCGAAAGAAGCAAGCCCGGAATGGCCTGCTACTGTAATAGGAGGCATATTCGGAATATCTTCATATTCGATATCTATTGTATCGAGTCCGAGTTGGCCGAATAAATCACCATGCCCGGAACCCAAAACGACGAAGCATTGTGGTTCTATGTTTTTTTCTCGTAAATAATCAGCAGCCTTAATAACTTTTGAATCGATCATGTCAAACCTCGTGAAAAATTTAATTTATTTCCATATTTAATATATAGTATAAATTACAAATGAGTCAAAAGTTAATTTGATATTTTACGATATTTATTTATATTAAAATATTATCAATGAATCGAAAGGAGTAATAATGAGGAAATTGGAACTTGCAATATTAGGTGCAGGCCCTGCCGGAATCACCGCAGGAATCTATGCAAAGCGCGCCGGAATCGATTTCGCTATTATCGAAAAGGAGCCAATAAGCGGCCTTATCACTAATACGATGGATCTCGAGAACTATCCAGGTTTTCCCGAGCCGCAAACGGGGAACGAGCTTATGGAGAAATTCAAAAAGCAATTGGAAAATCTTGGCACAACTATAGAGATGGCTACTGTCGAAAAAATCGAAAAGGATGGCGATGGCTACAAAGTCAAGCTCGATAATGATGAAATCCATGCCAGAACTATAATTATTTCCACCGGCTCGAGAATCCGTCCGCTGGGAATTCCAGACGAGGAGAAATATATCGGCCGTGGAATAAGCTACTGCGCGACATGTGATGGCCCGCTCTATTCCGGCAAGAAAATTGCAATCGTTGGCACAGGCAATTCTGGAATTCAGGAAGGGCTTTTCCTATTGAAATTTGTTGGCCATATCGACTATATCGAGATGCTTCCTAATATGATAGCGGAACAGATTCTTCAGGACAGAATCGCCAAACATGATAATGTCGATTTTCACCTTTCTAATAAAATCACGAAAATCGAGGGCGACCCGTTTGTCGAGAAGGTTACGATAGAGAATGTAGAGACTGGCGATGAGAAGACGTTGGAAGTCGATGGCATCTTTGTCTTTATCGGCTATCTACCAAATACAAAATGCTTCGAAGGCACTGTCGAACTCGATAAAAAAGGCTATATCATCGCAGATCACGATACACTGGGAACATCGGCTCCGGGGATTTTTGCTGCCGGAGATGTCAGGCATAAGAGGCTCAGGCAGGTAGCAACAGCAGTGGGTGATGGTGCAAATGCTGTATTTTCTGTGCAGCATTATCTCGAGAATCTCGATTAAAGATGGCTGATTTTTTTCGAGAACTTTACCGGATTTGATTAATATATTTTTTCTATTTTATTTAATTCGGCTCATGCCGATTTATTTGATGTAAACTCTTGCGTAAGTCGTAAAAGTGATATATTTTTGGGGGTAAATGGGCGAAACCGAGAAACTACATATTTTCGATAAACTTGCTGATGAGATCGGCGAGCGCAAAACAATATCCAAGAAACAATTGGATGAGATTATAAAGTACAATAAATGGGAATTCGAGCCTGGCGAGGTGGAGGATTTCCTTACTGCGCACGATATTGTGCTTCTCGAGGATAAAAAGAAGCGCCGTTCACGTGGGCCGGGAAGCAATGTATGGCTCTATTCCCAGGAGCTTTCCAGAGTAAAAATCCTAAGCCGCGAAGAAGAACTTAAAACGGCATACAAAATGCGAGCCGCTCTTCATGGCATGCTTTCGCTTATCCCCGTAACGACCGTTACCATACAAAGATTTATCGATCTTTCTCGTGAACCAGAATTCTATACGCAATTTCGGCTTGCACCAGATGATTCCATTGATAAGCATTCGCAAAGCGATACTCTCATTATAATGGAAAGAATCGCCGATAACCTCAATGAAATCAAGCAACTTCGCGGTGATGAGCGAAAACTGTATATCGAAAATATACAAAAAGACATGAAGATGCTTCAACCAACTTTCAAGGTATTTGATCGTATGGAAGTGGTCTTCGAAAAGCTGGCTAATAGGCTAAATGAAAACAAAGTAATGAGAAAGACCATTGCAAATATAACCGGAAAAGACCCGGAAGAGTTTGACACAGAGCCATTTCAGAAGCGAAAAATCATCGATGATTCAGTCGCTGAGATGTTCCATATAAAGGATATTCTCAAGCACGAGGCATTTAAGACCTATCATCGTTGGGACCGATGGCGGAAGCAGCTCGAGCTGATATCACTGGTCGAGCCATCGAAATTGCTCGAAAAAATTAGCCAATATCGCCAGTATATGGATAAATATCAGACAGCAAAGAGGAAACTTGTCGAAGGAAATGTTCGCCTCGTTATGAATATTGCCAAGAATTATGCCGGCTACGGTGTCGATTATCTCGACCTGGTTCAGGAAGGCAACCATGCGCTTTTGAATGCCGTAGAACGTTTCGATCCCGATCGCGGTTACCGACTTGCAACATATACTATCTGGTGGATTCGTCAGGGAATCATGCAGCTTATTGCGAGGCAATCCCGAAGCATTCGAATACCGACTTATGTCATTTCCTGGGTCAGGCGTTTTGGAGCGGCAAGGCGCACGCTTCGTAATCAACTCGGCAGGCCGCCGAATGAGAAAGAACTTTCGGAAGAGCTGGATATTCCCGAAGATAAAATCCGTGAATTCACGCAGGCTATGAGAGGAGAAGTATCTCTGGATAGCCCGATATCCTCAAGCGATGACAGGACATTAGAGGAAGTAATTGAAGACAATCATGCCGATTCTCCGGTAATGATGTTAAACCTCAATATGATACAGAAGGAGCTTAGAAAAGTTCTTTCGACACTTTCTCCCAAGGAAGCCAAAGTTCTCACGCTTCGTTTCGGCCTGGAGGATAACTTCCCGAGAACGCTTAATGAAATCGGAGAAATCTTCGGCCTTTCAAGAGAGCGAATAAGACAAATCGAAGGCAAAGCATTAAAGAAACTACGCTCACCGCAATACCTCAGCCAATTAGGTGCATATTTCCATTCAGAAGAATAATTCATCGACTTGGTGATGCTTTTTTATAATTACTTCGTTTCTGTATTATCCGAATGTAAAACTTCCTATTTGCACAAATATTAAGAAACTTATAGATTTTAAACCTATAACCTAAATATTGATATTAAGCAGCTAATTAAACAAGGCTACTGCCTTTGAACCGAAGCTCCTTGGAGTTTTGGCATCGAGAGTAATGGGCATGTCTAATTAGTACTGAATATTACAATTTAGATTAAAGGTTCCAAAGCGATAAATTTCTTAATATTCTGAAGATAGGTAAATTTACATCCCGATAAAATAGAATCGAATTAAACATAATATCCCTTGAAATCATCCAAAGCGCTGTGCTGAGCATGCCGAAGTGCGCTGTGCTGAGCATGCCGAAGTGCGCTGTGCTGAGCATGCCGAAGTGCGCTGTGCTGAGCATGCCGAAGTGCGCAATAATTGAGACTGTTGTGATAGTTAATGAAAAAGGTTTTATGGTTGTTTTAGCAGTTAAATAGTATGACAATGCGCAAACATACCCATTGCCTGATGATGAAATATTATTGCTCTAAGATAGCAAATCAAAAGCCAATTTCAATAAAAATTGCCTTAAATATGAAAATCGCGAATGTTTTATTGCTTTTTTGTTAAAAATGCTTAAAATAAGTACATGAGAAGTTTGAAACGACATTTTCTGACTATTGCTTTTTTATTGGTATTTTCTCTTTTTGGACAGGAAAATACTATCGAAAAAGAAGATAGCCTCCAGTTGGATACTCTAAGTCTCGAACACGATACAACGCTCGCCAATAAAGCCCTTGCAGAATATCGAGATGCACAGGAATATGAGCCAGTCAATCTTTCAGAACTGAATTCTTCTGTCGGCGATTTTGCGCCATATATCTCGCTCTCTGGTGAAAGGCTCTATTTTTCATCATCACGCGAAGGCGGCCTTGGCGGCGATGATATCTGGTATTCGCTGATTGGGCCCCATAAATATAGTAAACCTATGAATTTAGGTGCGCCGATCAATTCCAAATATAATGAAGGCTCCATATCATTTTCGCCGGATGGACGTTTTGCGTATTTTACGGTTTGCGGAAGGCCAGATAGCTACGGTGGCTGTGATATTTACAGAAGCGAGTTCAAAGATGGCGAATGGCAGAGGCCGAGAAATTTGGGCAAGAATGTAAATTCGCCTAAATGGGATGGCCATCCATATGTCAGCGCAGATGGTATCTGGCTGTATTTCTCATCGGAGAGATATGGTGGATTCGGAAGCCGCGACCTTTATCGCGCGCCATTGACAGAGGAAGGAATCGGAAAGGCACAGAATCTTGGTTTTCCCGTCAATAATGCTCGAGACCAGGTTTCACCAGCGCTTCATCCCGATGGAAAGACTTTATATTTCGCATCTTCCGGGCATGGCGGTAGCGGAGGCCTGGATGTATTTAAGTCGGTTATGAACGATATGGGTAATTGGTCAGAGCCGATGAATCTCAGGCCGCCGGTCAATACTTCTGGAAATGATTATTTCTTTGCGATACCGACCGAAGGCGATATCATCTATTTTGCATCATCGAGGCTGGGAGGATATGGCGGAACCGATATTTATACCTATCCTTTGGATGCAGAGCTTAGGCCATCTGTCGTAGCGACTCTTCACGGAAGCGTTATCGACCAGACAACTGGCGAGCCGATAGAAGCAAATGTCCGTGTCGAAGATATTGCCGATGGAGAGGTTCTCTATGACAGAATGACCGACCCGGAAACCGGCGAGTTTATCGTTGTGCTTCCAGCAGGCAGAAATTATGGCATATCGGTTTCGGCTGATGATTATCTTTTCAGCTCGCAGAATTATGAAGTCGAGGCAAAAGAGGGCTATCAAGACCTGGACCAGACTTTTGAGCTTTCAAGAATCGAAACCGGTGCTTCGGTTAATCTGAATAATCTATTTTTCTTCTTTGGCAAAGCCGATCTCAAGCCAGAATCATTTCCGGAACTGGATCGAGTTGTCGAGGTCATGAATAAATATCCCGACATGGAAATCGAAATTCGCGGTTATACCGACACAATCGGAACTGCCGAATTTAATCAATGGCTTTCTGATGAACGCGCTAAGGCGGTTGCAGAGTATCTCAAAGAAAAAGGCATCGAAGCTGGCCGTATTTCATCGAAAGGCTTTGGCGAGATGCATGCGGATAAATTCAGCCTTGCAAGGCGTGTAGAGTTCCATATCCTGAATGTCTCTGGTGTCAAACCCAGGCCCAAACAAGAAAAAAAGCCAATAGAAAAAGACGAATCAGAAAAAGAACCTGGCAAAAGCGAAAAATTGAAAGAAGAGCAATCCGATGCAGAATCGGAAAACACCGAAATTGAATCATCGGATACTACGGATATACAGGCCAAGCCACCAACGCGCCCAAGGCAAAGGACTCATCCTGCCGAAAGACGAAAACCCAGGCCCAAGGAGCCAGAAATTCCTGAAATGCCTGATTCATTAAAGATACCCGATGCAATAGATTCGACAGATTCCATCGACATCGATAGTTTATCCAGATAATGCGCTGCTGGGCATTGTCATACTTTTCAGGCTAAAACATCAGTAAAGCCTTTTGGGGATATATATTAAGTATTATATATATGTTATGTATATGGCTTTAAAAGAGATAATTAACCAGCCCATTTTCTTTAATTGCGAATTTTTTAGACATCAATTTTATTTTTTATGCACAAATCTTCTAAGCCAATGAGATGTTTTGTGTTGATTGGTGTAGCTTTTGAAATGGCTGTGGAACTTCAGGTTAATCACCCAAAACCCTTCTCAACAAAATAGAAAGCGCCTTAAGATTAATCGGTTTTTCGATTACTTTTTGGATACCATACATCTTGAGAGTTTCGTTGTTTAGGCTTTCGCTATAGCCTGTCATGATGAGTATCGGGATGCTATGGCTGAGCTTGTTTACCTCTTGAGCAAGATTGATACCTGTCATTTCGGGCATTGTTAGGTCGGTTATCAAAATATCATATTTATCAGGATTTTTTCTGAATTCTTTCAATGCATAGAGACTGCTATTTTTTGTTTCGACAGTATAACCAATCCTGGTGAGAAATTTCGATGTCATATCGGTTATTGTAGGCTCGTCATCAATGATCAAAACAGATTCAGTGCCTCTTTGGAAAGCTACTTTTTCTTTCTTTTGCGAAATATTGTTATTCTCGATAGTTGGCAAATAAACATGGAAAACGGAACCGCTTCCCGGTTCGCTATAGACAGTAATTTCTCCCTTATGCCCCCGAACAATTCCATAAACAGTCGATAGGCCCATCCCGGTACCCTTATCGACTTCTTTAGTTGTGAAAAATGGCTCGAATATTCGATCTAATGTATTGTTATCCATTCCGATTCCGGTATCTTTTACAGTGAGCCTGATATAGCTATTCCTTTCGAGGTTTACATGTGTTTTCACCATTTGGGAATCTATGTCGATTTCTTTGAGTTCGATAGTAAGAAGGCCGCCTTCTTTGTCCATTGCCTGAGCCGCATTCGTGCATAGATTCATAATCACCTGATGCATCTGTGTGGCATCTGCGGAAATTTGTGGGACATTTTCATCGATTATTTTCCTGATTTTGATTGTGGATGGAATCGATGAGCGGAGAAGTTTTATGGCCTCATTCAATACGATGCTGAGATTAAGAGGCTTGCGTTCTTTTTCGGCCTGTTTGCTAAATGTCAATATTTGTTTAACGAGGTCTCTTGCTCGATTTGCGCCGTCTAAAATATTCTTCAGGTCATCGTATAGAGAGACTTCCGGTTTGAGTTCCAATAAACCCATCTCGGCATAGCCCATAATAGGAGAGAGAATATTATTGAAGTCATGGGCGATTCCGCCGGCTAAGGTTCCGATAGTTTCGAGTTTCTGCGAGCGGCGTAATTTTTTTTCTAATCTTTCTTTCTCCTTTTCGGCTTCCTTCAGTTCGGTCATGTCGATTGTGATCCCTCTGATGCCAACTGGTTTATAGTCTTTGATTATTGGCGAGCTATAGACGAGTATTGGAAATTTTGTGCCGTTTTTCTTAAGGGCAAAATATTCATGGCTATTAATAGTATTTTGGGCAAGCATGCTTTTGATATTTGTAAATGCTCTTTCTTGGTCTTCCGGAGCTATAATATCTCTGATATTTATTGTTCTGGAGATGTCGAAATCTTCTTTATACCCCATAAGTTCAATACCTGTTTTATTTACATATGTGAAATTGCCTTGAAGGTCTGCCTCCCAAACAGTCTGTGGTAAAAGGTTGGTCATTTCTTCAAACCGTTTTTGGCTTTCTCGGAGGGCATTCTCAGCAGCCTTCCTCTCTGAAATATCACGTGTAATCGAGATAATATGTTTCTCTCCATCGAGCTCTATCACTCTCGCGGACATAAGAGCGGTTGTAACAGAACCATCTTTTCTTCTGAATTTTGCTTCCAGGTTTTGATAATAGCCATTTTCTTTCAAGCCTCGTACAAGTTCCTGGCGGTCTTTCATATCATACCATATACGGATATCTGCTGATGTCTTTCCAATTACATCCTCGCGCGTAAAGCCAGTTAATTCGGTAAAGCCCTGGTTTATGTCCATGTATAGGCCATCGATAAGGCGATTAAGGTTAATAGCGTCCGGGCTTGTATCAAATGTTAACCGGAATTTCCTTTCGCTTTGGCGTAGCTTTTCTTCCGCTTCTTTTTGCTTTGTGATATCAGTGTTGAAACCAATAAACCTTTTAGGATTGCCATTTTCATCGAATAGGCATTTTCCTCTGCATTTATTCCATCTATAGCTACCGTCTTTTGTCTTCATTCTGACTCGAATTTCATATTTTGGCGTTTTGCCGGCGATATAGTCCTGGGCGGCTTTCATTGCTTTAGCATAGTCGTCTTCATGAACTAGATTATTCCATGTTTCGAAGTCATGTTTTATCTCGCCTGGTTCATATCCAAGCATTCTGGCGTATCTTTTCGAAAGAAAAACCTCTCCGGTTTCTATATTCCAATCCCAAAGGCCATCTTCTGTACCTTCTATAGCAAGCTGAAATCTTTCTTTGCTTTTTTGAAGGGCTTCTTGGGCCTCTTTCAATTTTGTAATATCAGAGGCAAAACCCAGATAAGTATCTTCATCGAGCTTTATAGGATCAACTATCCAAAATCCTATCTCACCATTTTTCTTCTTGAACGGAATATTTAAAGGCATCCTAACATGCTTTTTCAAACCTGCAAATTGTTGCAATGCCTTATCTTGGTAGTTCTCCGGTATTAGATCTACAACATTCATTTCAAGCAATTCATCTTTTGAATAACCAGTTATCTCCGAAGCAGCACGATTGACTTCGGTATAATTGCCATTGGCATCTGCAACGAAAATACCATTAGGAGCATTTTCGATATAACTTCGAAATTTCTGTTCACTCCTTTTTAATGTGTCTTCAGCCTCTTTTTGTTTTGTAATATCCTGAACACTGCCAACCACATCATGCGGAATTCCATTGTCATCAAAATTTACAAAAGCCTTTTCATGCACCCATTTGACTTCACCATCGACCACTATTCGATGTTCGATATCATAATCGCCGGTCTCAAGGGCTTTGCTCCATGCCTTATCGACAATATCCTTGTCATCAAGATGAATTCTGTCCAGAAATTCAGCATAATCAACATCCGAGCCGACTTGCATGCCGAAAATCCTATATGCCTCATCAGACCAATCGAGCATGCCGGTTTCAAGGTCCATCTCCCAGCTTCCTACTTTGGAGACTCTTTGTGAACGGTTTAATTGCTGATAGGCCTTTTTAAGAGATTGAGCTGATTTTTTTCGATCGGTAATATCAAAAAATACAGTAGCAAATCTATCTTTGCCAAATTTAAATGCCGATATATCGAAATACTTATCCAATGGAGCGAAATATTTTTCAAAATTCTCTGATTCTCCCGTAACAGCGATTTTGCTATATTTATCCAGAAATGGCGCCTTGTCTGTTTCATATACATCTGTCGCCATTTTGCCTACTACATCGCTTTTGGATACGTCCAGAATTTCTTCGTACTTAGGATTTACATCAATAATTCGATAATTTATTGATTTGCCTTCATCGTTATAGATGACCTCATGAAGACAAAGGCCTTCATTCATAGAATTGTATAGGGATTCGAGCCTTTTTTTATTTTCTTTGAGCTTTTTTTGCATTTCATATTCATCGGTAACATCACGAAATACAAGTACCACGCCGATGATATCATCATTTTCGTCTTTTATTGGAGCTGCTGAATCGGCAATTTGATATTCTTTATCTTTTTTTGAAAGCAGGATTGTGTCATTAGCAAGACCTACTGTCTTTCCATTTACGATTACTTTGACGAAAGGATTGATAGCAGGTTTTCTGGTTTTCCCATTTATAATATGAAAGACATCCGATAAATTCCTGCCAATAGCCTCTTCTTTATTGTAGCCTGTCAGTTGCTGAGCTACTTTATTGATTCTTGTTATTTTGCCATTTACATCGGTAGCAATAACAGCATCACCGATAGATAGTAGAGTGGTTTCCAGTTTCTTTTGGCTTTTTCTAAGGTCTTTTTGAGTCTTTTTATGCTCGGTTAGGTCGATCCAATGGCCGGCGACATTTATAAGTTTTTTGTTATCGTCGATAATTGGGTAGAGTGTAATATCTATAAATAAGGCATCTCGTCCTTCGAAATCGAGGCCATCGGCGAGGCCGGCTTCCAACTCCATAGAAAACCTCACGGTTTTTTTCTCTTTGAATACTGATTCGACAAGATGCATTTTGCCCTGCTTTATGATATTTCTATCTTTAAGGACATTGTAATTTCCGGTAATTGTATCTTTATCCAGTCCAAATGAATCCATTAATGCCTTATTGATTTTACGAATAATGCCATCTTTATCCGCAATCCACATTGGATATGGATTCGATTCAAAAATGGCTTGAAAGAAACTCGACTGTTTTAATTTCTCGAAATGTTCTGACATATTTACCTGCTACTATAAATACAAAGTTTAGCTTAATATCAATTTCGGCTTAAATATTATTCACAAAAGCAATTTTTAAGATGGCTTAACCGATTTTGTGAGCCAATACTGATAAAAATATAAATACAAAAAATCCAGTTACTATCTAAACATAATATTTAGAAGTTTACAGTCAAGTTGATATTTGATATAATATGTATATTGATAACTTTTCAGGCCATGCAGCCCTTAAAGGCAAAATTATTGAATGCATCTGTCTATAAATTTGGGCTTCTTTGTTTGCTTAGATAAATCTTACTATGAAATCCAATACCGTTTTTGTTATATTTTTTGCGAAGTATGATTTATCTACTATTTTTGCTAGAGATGGCCCATATTTATAATACATACGAATAAAATATCGCCCAGAAGATGTCTTGCAGAGCCTATTATCCCGGAAATACCTGAGCTTATCCAGTTGCCTTAGATTATGGGTGCCGTATGTAACTGTTGCTACAAAGCATCCTATTTTTGAACTGCTTGATTTATCGGCAGCATTTAGGGCATCTAATGTATCTAGTTCTTCGCCTTTTCGCATTGTTATAAAGAACATTCTCATCAATTCGAAATCAGGTTTCTCCGGGGGGTCCTCATTCCAGAATTTGCGATACTCTTTTTTGAAAAATGGATAATAGGTATTCAGCACCACCTGAGATTTTTGGCTCTGCCCCAACATAGCAAGTGCCCATGCGACAAGGTTTTTGACCTCGGCGACCTGCCAGCTATCTTTTGCAAAATGCTGCTCCCGGATTTTGGCTGCTCGGACGAGGTTCTTGAGCGCATCTTTGGCATCTCTATTTGTCATCTTTATCCATCCGAGCCGAACGAGAGCATCTGCGATTTGCTCGTGATCGGAGCCATAGCTGCTTTCGAGTATTCGCAAAGCGTCGGTCAAAAGCGCTTTTGCCTGCTGTGGATTGAGAAGATGATGTTGCATATAAGCATCTGCCATACCAAAAAGAGCCGGAACTATTTTCGGGCTTTTTTCGCCGTGCTTGCGCCTTGCTCTTTCGAGAGTTTCTCGTGCTGCTTTGTGAGTAGCATCCTCTACATATACTTTCTGGCGGAAAATGCACCTCCAGTCCTAATATTGAACCTTAGTTGTTGTATAATTAAAGCAATGTTATCAATTTGTCAACAATATTCTCAAAAATAAAAAATGCTGTTTTGTGATGAGGGCTTCTTCGCTCAGGGATGTCAGAGAATCTATCTCATATAGACAATTCTCTTTGGTTCTGCAATAGAGCCGGTAACCCTGACAAGATAAATGCCTGCCGGAGCTTTTTTACCCGAATCTGTTTTGCCATCCCATCTTGCAGAATTTACGCGGCCCAGGTCTCTTATTAGTTTGCCCTGTGTATCGAAAATCTGGATTTTCGAATAGGAACCAATGCCTTCTAATTCAATATTGCAGTAGTTCGAGAATGGATTAGGCGAGATTTCTGCTTGAAGCTGCGGATATTCGACTTTTTCATTTTCGTATATCCAATCTACCGAGCCGGTTGCGTCTGTTTTAAGGGCGATAACATCGGAATAATCGACATATCCGAATGATTTAGTGTATCCTGTCGCTACGAAACCACCATCGGGATGTGCTCTTACAGAATAAATCACATCTGAATTGTCTCTTCCGAAGAAATAGTTCTGCTGCCATATGATATTTCCCAGCGAATCGGTCCTGACGAGCCAGGCATCTGTGCCTCCTTCGGGATTATATGTTCTGGTACTTCCGCCTAAGATAAAGCCATTGTCTTCGCAAATATCGATGGAATTAACAGGGTCGCTGAGAGAGTCAGAACCGAGAATTTTTGTCCATAGCGTATCTCCATCCGGGCCGACTCTGATAAGCCATCCATGAGTCCTGTTGAATTCTGGTGCGGCACGGGATTTGGACCTTACTGCAACAGCAACGCCTCCATCGGGAGTGCCAACGATTCCTCTTCCGCGGTCATCGCCGGCTTCCGGGAAAGTCAGTTCCCAGAGCGTTTCCAGGTCGGAATTGGTTTTGACGATGCATAGTTCAGTATAATCGATGTCGAATGTGTCGGTTGGTGAATCATCGGCATATACTCTATTATAGTATCCTGTAAATGCATAACCGCCATCAGAAGTTGTGGCAACCCATCTTGCATCATCGACTTCTCCGGCCTCGCCGAAAGATACTTCACCGAGCATATTTCCAGCGGAATCGACTTTGGCCAGCCAGATATTGGATTCGGCTTCGCTGGGTGCGCCCGGGCCTAATGTGTGAGTTGTACCGATTATGATATAATCTGTCGTGCCCGGAATTTGTTTTATCGACCATCCGCGGTCATAGTAGAAACCGCCATAGCCTTTTGTCCAGAGTGTATCGCCATCGGCATCGATTCTTATTATTAGCATATTGTCCCAGCCGATGCAATCTGGATCGGAAATCATCGGCTCGGTCCATTTTGGCGATTGGGTTTTGCCTACTATTATGCATCCGCCATCGGATGTGCTTTCTATTCCCCAGCCGGCATCGTAATATCCATAGATATTGCCACCGGAATGAAAAGCGCCGACCTGTCCATAATGATTCGTCCACAGCTCATCGCCATCGGGTGCGATTTTTATTAAAAAGGCTTCATGGTCGAAATTATTCGTCCTAAATCCGCCTTCTGCCCATGCATTGGAACGGCCGGTTACGTAGATATTGCCATCGCTGGCAACGGTAATATCGCGGCCTTCATTAATACTGCCGCCGAGATCGAAATGCTGTTGCCAAAGATCGCGGCCGAATAGTGAAAGCGCTAAAAACAAAACAATCAGGATCAAACTCCTGCGATTCATAAGTACCTCCTTGAATAACTCTTTTAAAGCCATATATATAACATTTATATAATACATAATACATATACTCAAAAGGCTTTACTGAAGTTTTAGCCTGAAAAGTATGACAATACGGAACAGCGCATTGTCTGTTAATAGAAATTTAGGTTTTATTAAGATTTTGTCAAGGAGTACAAGCTCGATGTATCTAAAAAGTATTGATTCAATGAAATCCAAATTTTTGGCGAATATATTAAGTTCCATGCTAATTCTTTTCAAACTCCCATTGATGTGAAAAATAAAAAAAAGATTCTCAGGATACGAAGTAGGCATTCATCTTCACATATCCTGGAAAATCCTGGTTCGAAAATATGAACCATGATAGAAAAGGATGTAAAGGATAGGCAGGATAAGAAAAATATTAGTAAAACCGGTGGCCGAGCGGAGACGAGGGTACCATTTATCCCAAAAAAGCTTTAACATCCTTAATTTTGAGATTTAAGTTGAAGTCTTTAGAAAGATTACTTATTTATAATATAAATTGGACGAGTAAAAATCAAATATGTAGATGATATTTGATTAAATACATAATTAGGTGGAAGATGAGCAAAAAGAAAATCTCCGACATGAATGAAAATGAGCTGGGTAAACTCTTTCCAATTATAATAGAAAGCTATAATCCAAAGTGGCCACAAATTTTTGCAGATGAGAAAATCACAATCGAAAAATCATTCGCCGATATCGAATTTAATGCCATCTATCATATCGGCTCAACGGCTATCGAAGGCATCTCGGCCAAACCAACTATCGATATGATTCTCGAGATACCTACCGAGCAGGATATTGCTCCAATCACCGATGCTTTGAAGCAATTGGATTATCATGCAATACCAAGGCCGGACAAACCCATGCCTTCTATGATGTATGCCAAAGGATATACACCGGAAGGTTTCAAGGGCCAGGCATTCCATATCCACCTTCGATATCCTGGCGAACACAAAGAGATAATTTTCCGGGATTATCTGCGAAAAAGCCATATAGCAAGGAAAGAATATGAAGCCCTAAAGATGATATCGGCCATAGAGTTTCGCAATAATCGTGAAAAATATACAAATGCAAAGACAGATTTTATCTTGAAAATATTAGAAAAAGCCAAGATTGCGTTTCCATAATTCATGATATTTTTTATATTATAGCTAATAAAACAGGAGGACAATTGTTACATAAGTTATCCGAAAGAAAAGCAAAACACATAAGAAGCCTATCAACCAGCAAAATGCGAAAGAAATATGGCGAATACCTTGTCGAGGGTTTTTCGCTTGTCGAAGAAGCGCTCGGCCGGCCACGCGATGTCCGGCTGGTGGCTGTCGCCAATTCGATGCTCGAGAGAGCTACATTGATTCTGGATATTTGCGAAGCCAAAGCAATTCCAGTATTTACTGTAAATGATAGCGAATTTCCCGACCTTGCAACAACGGTTACTCCGCAGGGCGTTCTGGCAGTAGTCGATAGGAATATCGATATGGCAAGGAAGCTATTTATGGAAGCACTCGAAAAAGATATATCATATATAGTATATCTCGATGGCATACAGGACCCGGGGAATATGGGCGCCATCATAAGAAGTGCAGAAGCTGTTGGCGCATCGGCGATTCTTGCTGGAGAAAACACTGTCCAGATTACCAATCCGAAGGTTATTAGAGGCTCGATGGGCGCATTTTTCCATATACCAGTCGTTGAACACAAAGAAATTGGAATGGGAGTAAATGCTATCAAGAAATATGGCTTTACTGTTTCCACCACTTTGATTTCTCCGCAGGCGACAGATATATGGGAATATGAGCCGCCGAAGAAGATTATGATGGTTTTTGGCAATGAAGCCCATGGCATTTCATTCGATATAATCGATAAGGCTGACGATATGGTAACTATTCCAATAGATGGAAAATCAGAGTCATTCGGCGTAACCGCTTCGGCATCTATAATCTCGGCCGTAATAAGAAATAGACATAAAAGGATGGTAGAATGAAAAAATTAATACTTATCGCAATCCTAATTACAATATTCTCGATAGCACATGCTGAACCATTCGAAGGTTACCGTTCGGATGTTCTCGATAGTATGTATTTCAATGTAAAAACAAGTTTTACACTGAATAATCACTATAGCTTTTTTGCATATAATGTCGATAGCATGCAGCTTCTGAATGAGGACGATGATTCTCTTGAATATTCAGGCTGGCAAATGCGTGCCAAGATCGCTGTCCATGTCTATTGGGGGCTTGATATTGTTGCCGACCTTCCGTATAAATCGATCACTATGGTTGACAATTCTGTGAACGATTCAATCGGCGAGATTTCTTCGACTGGACTTGGAGATACCGATTTCTTCATCAAATATCGGCCAGTAACATCGGAAAGCCCGATTGTCCTTATGATTGGTGCCACTGTTCCACTTGGCGACAAAGATGCCGAACCATCACTCGGCGATGACTACATTAATGGCCATATCGGTATTCTTAATACTAAGGAATTCCGCGGCTTCGAGCTTTCCACAAATCTCATCATTACACTTACAGGCCTAAACAAAGACAGGTCTGTTTTTGGCAATTATGCCAGATATATCGGAACTGCTGAGGCACCTGTTCTGATGAATGGCAGAAGAATCGGGTCTTTATCCGGTGAGATAAAAGCCAGAGTTGGCGAAGAGATCAATAAGAAATACATGGTATCCGGAACCGTAGGCCTCGAATATCGGCCGATAAAAGGCTTGATTATCCAGGGTGGAGTCAATTTCCCGATTTTGGATTCGGATACTTATCCCAGAAGAAAGGTCTCTCCGGTTATCACGGCTCAGTTCCGTTTATGATATGCCATTGGATATCGAAAAGCTCAATATCGATAGCGAAATAAGAGATTATCAGCTATCTAAGGTCGAGCAGGAATTTTCAAAGAAGTCATCGACTTATATATTAGGCGATATCACTGCTCCAGAAGATAAAGACCTCCAGATACTTCTCGAAGAATATTCAAATATTATTTTTGATAATATCATAGATGCTCTTTTTGCAAATCTCTATGTAGAATATTCGAGCAGGCTAACAAGCGCAGCCGGAAAAGCCTATATATCCAATCACGGTGCTATTATTCGCATATCGAAGATGATGATATTCGAAACCTTCGATCAACTGGAGCGTGATATCTATGTCAATGGTATTAAGTGCCGGACGAGGCTTCATTCTCTCATGAGAGTTCTGGAGCATGAGCTTGTGCATGTTCTCGAATACTATGCCTTTGGGAAAACATCATGCAAAAGAGATAGGTTCCGGAAGATGGCGCAATATCTTTTCGGGCATACCGAGACCACACATAGGCTGGGGACAATGTACGAAATTGCATATCAAAACAAAAAAGTAAAGCCTGGTAGTAAGGTAGAGTTTACATATAGAGGCAAAAGGCTCGAAGGAATAGTGTCAAAAATCACTAAAAGAGCAACGGTCATGTCACCGGATAAGCTGGGTCAATATATCGACCAAGAAAAAAAACGATATTCCAAATTCTATGTCCCCATAGAAAGATTAGATATTCTATAAAAATACGCCGGCTCTTATAAACCCTAATCTTTACGATTACTGTAGTTTTGGCTATCATTCAAAGTGCTTAAAAGCCTTTCAAGTGGCGGGATTAAAATGGAAAAAATCAATGTATTCGACACAATATGCAAAAGAGCAAAGCTAAGACCACCGATAATATATGCTATAAGTGTATCTTTTGAGCCGAAAGATATAAATGATGCAGAATTAATTAGTATCTGATAAAAAAGTGTAAGAAATGCGCCAGAAAATGCAAAAATTAAGATTCGCAAATATCTCTCTTTAATATTTTTGATAATTCTGTATGCAATAGCCCCAAAAATACCAATGAATGCGCCAGCAATAATCTGCGCGGCAAAGATCGGCAATGGTGCCATCCCAAAAGGATTGAAAGCTCCATAGATTATCCAGATCATAGCGCCACAGCTCGAGCCGTAAATGGCTCCGAGAGAATAGCCCGCTATGAATATTGTCAAAGTAATTAGCTCGATATTCGGAATGCCCGAAAGAAGATAACCAAAGCCGACTCCAATAGCAATCAGCACTGAACTCAGGGCGATTTTTTTGATAGCTTTCTTATTGTCCATATAACTATAGATGATAAGTTTTACTTCTCAATTGGAGATAATATACCTAATTCCAGATAAATGAAAAGTATAAATCAAACAATGCGTTGTTCCGCATTGTCATGCTTCACGTCTAAACATCGATAAATCCGTAGCATCATATATATTCTTTATTAAATATATTATTTATGAATATGGCTTCAGAAAAGACAATGCCATAACTATTTATCATTGACGATTGTAATTCTTGCCTTTTTGGGAGGCGATGGCAAGTCCCTGCCAATGCTTTCGGCAGATACGATATGCTTCTCCATCAATAGACATGCCTTTTGAATACAGTCATCGACCGATATTCCAGTACCCTTGAAACCATCGAGTTCCGGCGATGTGAACCTGTAAAATAATGGGTCATCGGATGCCTGAATTACCAGATTATATTTTATCGGAACCTTTTCCATTGCATAAACTCCTTGCAATAGTTAAATCTACTGCTCCGATATTTTTACTTCTTTTTCTAATACTTTGCTTCTCCAATTATATAATGGTGAAATTTTTTTTAATGTCAAGTAAATAGAAAATATTATTGGATATTAAAAGATGAATAGATGGGACAATTGGTAACAATGATTTAATATGGCAACGGTCAATTGTTGTCTAATAATTTGGCAACAGCATCCAGGATTTGCCTTTTGAAGAAAGGCTTTTTCATGACAATATCGGCGCCAAATGCCTTTGCTGTTTCGAGGTATATCTCTGGTTTTATCCGGCTTCCGCCCGATATTGCGATTATCTTGATATCGGGATATTGATTTTTAAGCTCGAATATCTCTCTTGCGCCTTCCTTTTTGGGCATAACAAGGTCGGTTATAAGAAGGTCGAAGGGTTTTTGATTGAATAATTCAATCGCTTTTTGGCCATCGGGTGCAGTCGAGATTTCATGGCCTAATTTTTCAAGCATATTTCGAAGCATAAGTCTTATTTCTTTTTCATCATCGACTATTAGTATCCTATGCATTATTGGCTCCATTGGCTTTAATAGCCTTCAAAACAGCTTCTTCAAGTTTATTATTTTCGATTGGTTTAGATATGAAACCGGCGATATTTGCTCCACTGAAGATTCTCTTTTCTTCATTGGAATCCTGCGTATTTCGGTTTAGCATAATTATAATGGGTAGTTCGGGTTTTGTTTGCAGCATTTTTTTGGCGAAATCCTGGCAATTAGCTGCGCCCGACATATCAGAATCTATCATCACGAGGTCGAAATTTTTCTTGTCTATCAATGATAGTGCCATTTTAACGCTATTTAGGGTAGTGATTTGATACCCTTTCGGCTCGAGATATTTTTTTATCAGCTTTGGTATCACTATTTCTTTATCGATTATAAGGACGTGCTCACTTTTTATGGCACCGGAAGAAAACTTTGGTTGATTTTCTTTATCCACTGCACATGGTAAATAGACGTCGAAAACAGTGCCTTCGCCGGGTTTAGAATCTATGATTATCTCACCGCCATGGCTAATAATAATTCCATGTGTAACAGAAAGGCCTAAACCAGTGCCTTCACCATCAGATTTAGTAGTGAAGAAAGGTTCGAAAATTCGTTCTCGAGTAATCTTATCCATCCCGATACCAGTATCTGCAATTGATATTAGCACATAATTCCCTTTATGAAGATTGGGATATTTTCGCGAAAAAAGCTCATCGACTATTTTATTTCTCAGCATAACGGTGATTTTTCCGCCTTTGCCATTTAATGCTTGATATGCATTTTTACAAAGATTCAAAATAACCTGATGTATCTGAGTTGGGTCTGCCATGACAGAGCAATCCTCGGTATCGATTTGTGTCGAGATTTCTACTGTTTCATCAAGATTATATTCGAATAATTTAACTGCTTCATCCAGGATATTGCTGATATTAATCGGAGTCCTTTTTTGTTCCACCTGTCTTGAGAATGTCAATATCTGATCGACCAGGTTTTTAGCACGAACCCCCGCTTTGAAAACATGCTCGAGTTGCTCGGTGAGTACTTTATTGCCCTCGGCTGTTTCCATTGATATTTCGGTATAGCCGATAAGTGGCGTAATTATATTATTGAAGTCATGAGCGATACCGCCAGCGAGTGTTCCGATGGTTTCTAATTTTTTTGCATGGCGAAGTCTTTCTTCCATTTTCTTTTTTTCTTGTTCGGCTTTTTTCTGCTCGGTAATATCTTCTGTGTGGACCAGAAGCAAATCCGGTTCTACAAAGGCATATTTAACCCTAAGATCTCGTGGATTGGAATCATTAGCAAGATTATAGCGCAGCTCTCGGTTGATTGTTGAGCGAGTTTCGAAGCATTTCATGATATCATATAAAATATCGGGACGATTATGGTGGACTTCATTTACTGTTGCTCCGATGAAATTCTGTATTACGCCGCCAGTCATCTTTTCGGCTGCTTTATTATAGGCGATCAGGAAGATATCGCCATCTTTCTTTTGCCAAGTATAGGTTGGTATTGGAATGCTCTGGTATTGTGCATGGAGCTTGCTTTGCTTGTCGCGAAGGTCATTTTCTATATTCTTACGATTGGTAATATCTATTGTTGTGGATACGAATTCATTCTCGCCGAGAGAGTATATAAAAGTCAAAAGAGTTTTGCCGAATACTTTATAGTATCTTTCGATCATTGTCGGCTCGCCAGTTTTTATCGTATGTTCTATCTTTGGCAAATCTTCAGTGTAATTTTCTGGGAATATTTGGGATACCGGCATTTTAAGGAGGTTTTTATATCTTAGGCCGAGTAGATTTTTTGCTGCTTTATTTAAATCCAGCATCTGGAAATCGACTATCTGTCCGTCTTTGTCGAAAATGGCCTTATGCATAGCGACAGCCTCCTGGATTGAATTGAATACAGTTTCGAAATATGATGCCCGTTTGTCAACTTCCTTCTTGAAATTTTCTATTTCTGTTGTATTAACAAATACCATAGCCACTTCCTGGATTTGGGAATCTAGAATAAGTGGTATGACATTGATCTTGAAATATGCAAATTCACCCAGAAACAAGCTTCCTTGGGCATCGAAAATGACATTGTGGCCGGTATTAATAGACTCGTAAATCTTGTTTTTTACAAATTGCTTTCTATCCTCTGGAATCCAATCGATTAGGCTGCTTCCTAAAATCCTGGTTTCTGATAGTTTACTGGGTTTTCTATTGTAATATGTTATCTTAAAATCTAAATCTACAGTGATAAGAATATGCGGCAAATTATGAAAGAATGAGTCCCATTTTTTCTTATCGGTAGCCAGTTGATTTATATAATGCTGTGTGTCGGTGATATCCTCTATAACCGAAAAAACCTTATCGATGCTGCCATCGGCCTCGAATTCTGGATTTATTTCACTTCTAAAATACCGATATCTATCACCATTTTTGATTGAAAGCTCTATGGTTTCTTTTTTCCCGGTGGAAAAAACCTTCTCGATCGAATTATTGATTTTCGATAATGCCTTTTTGGCCGAGATCGATGAAGGTTCATCCGAAGAATTCAATACATTCCTAAGAAATCGAGAGTATCGATCATGCATTTTGTTTTTATATATATGGTGAAAATTCCTATCGACGTATTCGATAGCAAAAGGGATATTATCAAAAATCTTTTCAAATGATTTGAGCTTTTTACTAATTTGCCTTAACTTTGCTTCTGATATCTCTGGTTTTCTTTTTTGGGACCTCATAGATACGTATTTCTCTTACTGCTTAAATTACTTGAAGCTCTAATTCATCAATATATAATACATTATACAAAAATGGCTGTCAAGCTTTTTGCCTTCGAGATGATTTTTAGATGTAATCGATACTATTATGGTATTACTACATTCACTATGAAATATTGCTTGACAAAAGATATTTCATAAATAAAATTATAATAGAAAAAGACTTGATCGGATAGGTTTATGACTAATAGCATCCCGTTAAAAAATAGAAAGACAAAACAGAAGGCCTCGGTGCATATAAACAGCATTGGGCAGATTATTCATATCGAAGGCTTTGTAGAAGATTATGCGATTTTTGACAATATAAATGAAAACTATTGGCAGAAAAAATGTTTCCTGAATTCTGAAAGAAAAGAAATATCACTAAATGATCTTATCGATTCATCAAAGACGCAAACTACATATAATGGCAATTTTAGCGTTATTAATGAAATATTGAATCTATCATTGGAGGATGGAAGATTTGAAGAGATTATGCTTATGGGCATAATCGATGATCAAAAAAAAGGTGCGGAATTGTATCTTTCTAAGATACATAAATATAGTTCTTCAAATAAAGACAAATTCAGTCCGGATGATTTCGATGAGCTTTTTGGGTATTATTCCTTATTCTATAATGCTCCAGTGGGAATTATTATCATAGACAATAATGGAAAAATTGTAGATGCAAACCTTACATGGCTTGCAATGTTTGGTTTCAGAGATGTCGAGTTGGCTCAAAAGGAAATAAAGAATGTATTCGATGACCTCTGTATTGAAAACAAAGACCTCATACATCAACAAGACTCGGGAAAAGGCTATGATGATATAGAAGGCCATGAAAAGCTTTTCAAAAGGCAGGATGGTTCTACTTTTTATGGCAATATGCGAAGCAAATCGATAACTAATTTCGATGGCTCGGTCGATCATTTAACTTGTTTCATCGAAGATATCACTGCTAAATCGATCTCACGAGAAAAAATGCGTAAAAATGAAATTCGACATAGAGTAGTTTCGGATTTGATGAGTGATTTTGTATATTCAGGTATTTTTGATGATGCAGGCGACATCCATATTGATTGGGTTAGCGGGTCTTATTCTGATATATTGGGTTATAATAAAAAGGACATCGAAAATTTCACCTGTTTCCTCCGTGATATTATCCATCCTGATGATAGGAGTTACTATACTGAAAGAATGCGGCTTTTGAACAATAATCATGAAGTCATTAATGATTTTAGGATAATAACAAAATCTGGAGAAATACGATGGTTGCGCGATTATACGAGGCCCTCGCGGAAAAAAAATAGCATAGAATCTTATAGATTTTGGGGTGCTGTTAAAGATATTACCGAGATAAAGGCCGCTACAGATAAAGTCTATGAATCCGAAGAGCGAATGAGGCTGGCATTGCAAAATGTACCCGTTATGCTGGTGGCTTTCGATGAGAATTCCAGGACTCTGGTATGGAATGAAGAATGCGAAAGAATAACCGGCTACTCCGCCAAAGAAGCTCTCGGGAATTCCAATATATGGAATAAGCTGATTCCTGATGATGAAAAAAGACATAAGCTTGGTGAAATCTGGCGAAAAAAGGGCGCTATGTTTCGAGATTGGGAAATCGAAGTGGTTTGCAAAAATGGAGATAAGAAATATATCTCATGGACTTTTCAATCACTGGATAGAAAAATACCAGGATGGGATTTCTGGGGTATTGGATATGATATTACTGAAAAAAAGAGTTCTGAAAGAAAGCGGCGCGAAATGGAAGTTCGAATGCTTGCATCATCGAAGCAGGCAACACTCGGCGAAATGGCCGCCAGAATGGGCCATGAGATCAATCAACCACTGAATTATATCTCGGTATTTCTACAGCTACTGAAAGAAGATATCGAGCTTGATAGGCTCGATACGAAAAACTTGCAAGAAAATGTCGAAGATGCTTACGCATCGATGACAAGGATAAAGACGATTATTAATCATCTCAAAATATACGGGAGAACTGCCCCGGAAAAATGCGAACCGATAGATATTGCTGATTCCCTAAAGCAATCACTCCAGCTTTTGAGAGTTACATTTAATATGAAAGATATAAAGCTGATGTTCGATATTTCTGGGGAACTGCCAGAAATATATGGCAATAAGATCAAATTAGAGCAAGTTTTTATCAATATTATAAACAATTCAATGGACGCTTTGTATGAGAGCGATAAAATCGAAAAGAAATTCTACATAAAAGCCTTCAAAGAAGACGACTATATTGTGATTTCTTTCAAAGATAATGGTATTGGAATCAGAGAAGATATAAAAGATAAGATATTTGAACCATTCTATACGACAAAGGATATAGGGAAAGGGACAGGACTCGGCCTTTCTATCGTCCATGGCATCATCAATGAAATGGGCGGCATCATAGATGTAAAAAGCCGATATGGCGAAGGGACAGAGTTTCTAATCAGGCTAAAAATTAATTCAGGATGTGATAATGCAAAAGAATCATAAATTACTCATTTTAGACGATGACTCTAAAAATATCAAGGTAATAAAACAAGCCTTGCGCTATGAAGACTATGATATTTTTGGCACAACCGACCCTTATGAAGCTATCAATATCTTCGAGCAAGAATTGCCAGTCCTGGTTATTCTCGATCTTAGAATGCCTGAGATGGATGGCATCGATTTTCTTGAAAGGATAAATATGGTTCCCGATGCTATCTTTGCAATCATCATTCTAACAGGCTATGGAACCAATGAAGACATCGATAGATGCTATGAACTTGGCGCAAGCGCATTTCTCAGAAAACCAGTTGATGTAAAGGAATTAAGAGGCCTGGCGAGAAATCTCTTCGAAGCCCAGAATAATAAAATCGAGTTGATCAAACACCGTGAAGAATTAGAAGAACTAGTAAAGCAAAGAACCCGAGAACTCGAAGATGAGGCCACAAAAAGAAAAATCAAGCAATTAGAACTCGAAAAATCGCAAGAAGAACTTCTCGAGAAGCATAAAATGCTCAATGAAAAAAATATCGCTCTTAAAGAAATATTGTCTCATATAGAAGAAGAAAAGACAGAATTCAAGATTAAAATTGCCAATCATGTCGAAGATGTCCTTTTGCCACTTATCAATAAAATAATGAAGTCCCCCACATCATCCAGAGAAACAATCGTGGAACTGGTCCGTAAAGAGCTGGATGAGCTTCCGCAGCTATCGAATACTCTCGATTCTAGATTCGCAAGGCTGACTCCACGCGAAATAGAAGTCTGCACTCTTATCAAAAATGGCTTTGCTTCAAAAGATATTGCCAGTCAACTCGATGTCGCCCTGGATACAGTCCATAATCACCGAAAACAAATTCGTAAGAAGCTAGGAATTGCCCGCGAAAAGGTCAATCTCACCAGTTATCTGATAAGAAGTTTTAGTGAGAAGAATTTATAACCCCGATTCTGTGTTAAGATTTGTGTTAAGTTAACAATCTGGCAGTATTGTCATCGTTGGGAAGCTCCTTTTCTGTCAGGTATTAGAAAGAATCGAGCGAAGCTATAGCAAAAGGCTTAGTTAAAAAGCATATAAAATGGAAAGATGCCAGCTTTTATTATAATCCTTCTCAGGGTTTAACATCTGAAATCCATAATCGAATCTTATAGGCCCAAATGGTGTATCAAGCGAAATACCAAGTCCTGTGCTGGCTTTGAGTCTATTGATATCGGCATCTTCTATATGTCCTATAAGCTGGCCTGCATCGGTAAAAACCTGCCAATTGATTATCCATACGATAGGCATTCGAAGCTCCAGGCTGGCCAGATAGTAGAAATTGCCGCCAGTTGGATCGCCATCATCAGATTTGGGGCCAAGGCTGCGTTCATGGAAGCCGCGTAATGTATTGCTTCCACCAAGAAAATAGCGATTATGCGAAGATACTGGAGAATCTTCTTTCAGCTCGAAAAGATTGCCAGTGTTTAATCTCCATGCAAAGGTGCTTTCTTTGAAAATATTATGATATTGTGCCCAGTAGATTTCTGCTTTATCATAATGCTCATCACCGCCAAGAATAACTCCAGCAAATTGATTGGTGAATCGGAAAGTCTGGCCTGTATTGGGGTTTAGAATATTATCGCGTGTATCGTATTCAAAGGCATAGCTGATATTTCTTTCGACGGTTTCGATATCTCGCGAGAATTGCACATCTATTGTATCGCCTTCGCTATCTATGGGCACATCGAGCAGATTGGCCTTGGTCAAACTTATCGAAAGAAGATGCTGCTGGTTCTTTTTCTGCTGATACTTTGCAGACATTCGGCCGCCATATCTGTTTATGACATATTGATCTGTCAGAGCGGCATTTTTGGGTTCATAGTATAAGTCAACTGTCAATGGCAACTTCTTTTTGAAAATCCAGTGTTCCTTATATTCCAATTCAAATCTGTTTTTGAGATTGTCCCAATCGGTAATCATCGAGAATCTATTTATTATCCTTCCTTCGATCGATCTGGCTTGTCCGAGAAGATTTCTATTTCCGTATTCAAGAGTAAGGTCTGTTTGCATGTCGAATGACGTTTCTGTAATGATACCCAGCTTTACGCCAGCCCAATTGGCCTTTTTTTCGAATACATTAATCGTAATATCGATAGTATCTGGCTTTTTATGAAGGCTGTCGGGTTTTATTCGGACGATATCGAAAAGTCCGGTCGAATAGAGATTTTCCTTACTTGTTAGGATACTATCATAGCTGTATGGCTCGCCTTTATCGATTGTTACTTCGCGCCTTAAAAGTACAGTATCGGTTTGTCCTGTATTGCTCCTGTAGTAGATATCGCCAAACCAGGCGAATTTGCCCTGCTCTATATTGAAACTAATATCCACTGAATCCGTAGCCAGCGTATCTGCATGATAAGCGACCTGTATATATGGATATCCTCGATTTTGGCCAAAGATATCAAGAGTCCTTCTATCTCCATTCAAAATCGATGGATTGAATGGCCGGCCTTCCTGAGATTGCAATTTGGATTTCTTAGAACGATAGAAAAGTGAGTCATCACCATCTATACTAATATTTCTAATATAATATCGAGAGTTTTCTTCGATAAAGATATTTATTATCACTCGATTCTTTTCGATATTCTTGACATTTGCCTTTACATCGGTATCGAGGAATCCCGCGCTTCTATACATATCACGGATTTTTGTTACATCTTGTTTTAGTACGAAACGGTTTAGCCTGGGCGCATTCCCCAAAAGCCAGTGTGATATCTTAAACCAAACATCCATTCCTTCAGCAGAGATAGCATCCAGTATTTGCTCATCATCGAAGTATTCATTACCATTAATGCCAATTTCCTGTATTATTGGCTCCTGCGGCAAAGCAATAGCTGCAAAAATTAAAATCATCGCTATTTTTCTTAGAATTTCCATTCAAAGTCCAATTCTAGTTTATATGTCTCTGGCTTCTGCGGATTTTCATAATTCCTTCCACCGATTAGTTTTAGATAATTCGTCAATTGATATTCCACCTCGATATCTCCAAGCTCTTCGGACACACCAGTGCCGATATTTTGCGAATATTTAAGATATAGCTTTGGTGTTATATATTTTCCAACTATGAACTGATAGTCTCCGCCCTCCCAAATATTCTGATTATCCATCGGTACGATCTCGAATTGCTCCACTCCGATGATATCCTTAGCTACTTTACTGACTTCATAGTATTGATATTCTCTCAGGATGTCTGTGCCTTTGCCTTCGAGCTGGTCGAGAACATTGCGAGTGCTATCGGCCATAAACTGGTCGCCGGTTGTCCTGTGCATTGTAAGAAGCAATATCAGGTCTCCATGAGAAAGATTCGAGCCTTCGCCAGCAGAAAGGTTCAACTGCGGATTTCTGAGGTTTCCTGTGATGTATAGATATATCCTGACAGCCTCGCCCTGTTCAGATATCGCAGTTGTAGCGGTTATGTTCAATTCGGGATTTATCTCGGAAGCCTGTGTGAAGTTCAAATTTCCTTCCTGAATTTCAAATGTCTTTCCAAATGTGAAATACTGTCCGCTTTCTGTTCGAAGATTTCCCTGAAAATATGGCATATTTTGCGATGTTCCCACAACCACATCGCCGGCTACCTCGATTTCGGCTTGGTCTGTGAAAATCCAAAAATTACCCGGAATCTCGATTCTAACCGAAAGGTCGGCCGGGATTTCACCCGTGCCACTTCCGCCAGATGTGCTTCCAAGACCGAGAATTGTACCTTCGATGATTTTAATCGAGTCGGAAGTAATCGATGGATCCGACATTGGCCCTTCAACAGAGATTTCAGAATTTACGATCAGATAAATGCCTCTATTATGTAGGTTAATAGGGAAATAATTCGACCATATATCCATATCGATGATTGGATTGGACATGTCTTCAATCGAGATTTTGCCTTTGCCGCCAAAATAGCCATTTGAGCGAATACCGCCGCCAAAAAGCTTCTTCCATCCTGCGCCTATAGCATTGGCAATCGCACCCAATACGCCCTTCTCACGAGCTGTCCTTTGGACACGCGACATGCCAGATAGAGAATCGAGATGTATTTTATTATTATTGAGCCTTGCTGAGATATAAAGGCCTTCGATAGGTTGCTGAAGTTCATAAAGCTTTATATAGCCATCACTTAATTCCAGAACTCCATGCAAATCCGGATTCGTCATTTCGCCGAAAAGCCGAAGGCGGAATTCAAAGCCGGTATTGGCAGAATCGATCTGTTCGGAAAATGCCTGCAATATATTCGATGATGTAGCAAGCCCTTCCAACCAGACATCCATCTCGGGATCATCTTTGAAAGGCTCGATCTGGCCATTTATTTCATAGAATTCGTCCTGTTTGAAGAATCTGAGATCGGGGATATTTATTATGCCATCAGATAGCTCTATCACTCCATTTCCATTTTCCCATGGAACGCCATTGACGGTAATATTGTCTGTTCTCAGAGAGCAAACGGCATACGATTCGGTCAGGAGGCTGCCGGGCATAGAGAAATAGTATTCGCCATCGAAACTGGCAGTCAATGGCAAATCCATATCGAATTGCTGCATAATATTTTGTGCCAAAATATCATCGAAAGAGCCGATAACTTCGATTTCTGTCGAATCCATGACAAAGCTCTCTACCTTAAATAATCCAGCGCCGACTGCCATAAACAGGGAATCCGAGAAAATAAGATCATCGCTAAAATAAATATTACTCGCCTGATTGAGATTGATTGCCATACTATCATATTGTGCCTGAATTCCATCTATACTAACAACAATCAAATCATCCTCGAATTCGACCTCGGAAATTCCATATAGATATAGATTCTCGCGGAAAATCTCTATCGGGCTTATCCTTGCCATATTTCCATTTATCAGAATTCTGCTTCTTATGGAATCTATATCGAAGCCCCAGAGTTTACCTTTGGTATGAAGATTAACCGCACCCATTGCTAAATCTGTCAGATTAGAGAGCTGAAAATCACCGGTCAAAGAATCGGCAGTCAAGATGGCAGCATCGAGTGAGTCGATTTGAAATGTGCCTTCGATGGAAGGATTTATTGTTTTGCCTGTAAATCTTGCTTCAGCTTTGCCACTGCCGCCTATCATATCTTCGAGGCCGGCGATTTGCATTAGATTGGCGATATTTTCGAGTTGGCCATCGATATCGAGATTCATATCATAATCATAGGCAAAATTTCCAGCGATATCTATGATATTTCCGCCTCTATATACCGTAATCATCGGATTGAAATACAAAGAATCAGCCGTAAGCCTGATAGCAGCATCCGCCGAATCGAAATCGATGCCCCAAAAGCTGCTCTTTTGCAAAACGGCATTGAAACTAAGGTCCATCTCCTCCGGCTCGAAACCGCTTCCTTCGGCCAGTACACGCCCGGTAAATGAAGACTCGATGCCGGAACCTTCTATGATATTTTCGATATTAAGGCCAAATACATCAGCATCGACAGTATATCGAGCTGGTTCATAGGATGTCATAATCGTGCCATTTCCTCGAAGTGCAGTTTTCATAACCGAGCCTTGCATATTTTCAAAAACCAGAAGCTGTTCTTCATTTATAAAGGTCAGTCTAGTCTTGGCTGTATCGATTGGTATGTCGAATAGTTCTCCATCGAATTGTATATCCATAACCAAAGTATCCCTTGGCGAGCCAGTTAGCGATATGTCAGCATCACCAATACCAGTCAAAACTCCCATTCCGATTAGGGAATCGATTTCGCTAAGGACAATAGAATCGCCCCAGGCTCTGAACTGAAAGTCCAGTGGCGAAAGCAAAATGCTTCCTTTGCTTCGAACCATCGAACTCAGCAAATCAACTTTGGCATCCCATGAGATAGCAGGATTATCTTCATCGAAGATAATTTCACCTGTCAAATCGACAATTCGGCCTCTTCCAATAAGCTCTGCGCCACATGTATCGAGAATTATGCCGTCTTTTTCGAGCTCTCCTTTCAGGGTTAAGTCTGCGATCTTAAAATCACCGAAATCTAATTTAGAATTATAAATTTCTAAATCATCGATTCTTACAGGGATTTTGATACCACTGGGCTCTTCTGGTTCATCATCTTTTTCTGATTCAAGCATCTTTAGTTGCAGGCCAATTATCCGGGCTTTACGTATTCGCATTGTTGCTATTGCGGGAAGAGTCGTGCTTACTTTCTCGGCCTGTATCTCGAATCTATCGACTTTCATGTCCAGGTTGGTAAGATTAATAGAGCCATAGGAAAAGCTAAGCTCGCCATATTGAATCTCAATCGGAATCGAAAGAGATTGAATCACGACATTCACAACATACTTTTGCACCGATGGCACATTGAAAATCAAAAATCCACAGACAAGTATAAGAGCGATAAATCCAAAAAGGACCCAGCCAATTGTCCTAATCCAACCAATCTTTTTATCGTGATATACGCCCCATGTCAGTTTATGGTTTATTATAAAGTTTACAAAACCAGCTAATACAAAACCAAAAAGGCTTGCCAAAAGATAATTTATGCCAAAAAGATAAATCAGCATCAGAAATACGGGATAATTTATAAGAAAAGCAGTCGGGGCCGATGCAAAATTGAATTTCAGAAACCTAATAAAATATTTGCCATAATCGCGGTCTTTCCATGTCCATCGGTCATTGAGAAAAAAAACAAGAGCGATGGCAGCTTCGATGCCAATAAATCCTGCAATAAAAAAATATAATTCAAAAACTTCACGAAGCAAAAGAAGCAATAAGAAATTAAAAACAGCTCCGATTAGACCTGTTGTCCAGTATTTTCCTATTTTGACTACATGGCCAAAAAGATTGGTTTTCAATTCTCTTTTTTCTTTGTCGAAAGTTGGCATTATTTCCTAATTGCTTAAAATAGCCATTATTTTACTTATATAATATATAGCACAAAGGGTTAATATCCAACAAACATATAATAATAGACAATCCATATGCTTACGCATTGTCTGTTTGAGAAGCTGCGTTTTGCAATGTTTAATTTCCAGACAATGCGCTGTTCCGCATTGTCATACTTTTCAGGCTAAAACATCAGTAAACCTTTTTGGGTATATAT
>JBKHBT010000108.1:0-11055 GCA_046542255.1 Candidatus Zixiibacteriota bacterium
AATGCGCCCGCCCCGACTCGAACAGGGAACCTACAGATTCGTAGTCTGTCGCTCTATCCAATTGAGCTACGGGCGCAATCGAAAAGCCTGTTAAAAGTAATTGCCATTGCTGCCTATGTCAAGAAAAATAGATAATTTTCATAATGTCATTTTTTTGTGTAAAAATAAGGAATAAGTAAAAACATATACCAACTTACTATTTTAGAACAACTTAGCAAAAAAGTGTAGCAAAAAGTTGAAGTTTTGATTATCTTTGATTTATGAAAATCGGATTTGATGCAACAATCCTTACGAAGCGATTAACAGGTATCGGTTACTATACAATCAACCTAATCGATGCCATTTTGGATAATTATCCAGATGATGATGTTTATCTATTTGCACATCGGCCGCTCAAGAAAAAGCCTCGTAATAAAAGAGCTAAGATAATAATCTCGAATTCTTTCCATGCACATACATTCCTTCAGTCCAAAATCAAATCGCTTTTAATGAAATACGACATAGATATCATCCACGGGCCGAATTTCTATCTTCCACTTCTAAATAAAATACCCTCTATTGTTACAATTCATGATATGTCTGCTATTCTTTTTCCTAAGCAACATACTTTTATTCATCGTCTTTCGCAGAAGATGCTCTATCCATCTGCAAATTCTGCCAATGCCATAATCTGTGTTAGCAGTTCTACAGCGGCCGATCTCATTAAATTAAAACCCGGATTAGAAAACAAGATACATACAATCCATTCCGGCATAGAAAAAAGATTCTCGCCGGACATTCGGGATGACAGGATATCTTCGAAATATAATCTCCCTGATAAATTTATACTTTTTCTTGGAACCTTAGAACCTCGTAAGAACCTTAATGGGCTTCTTCGCGCTTTTTCAAAGATTAGAAACAAAATTCCTCATCGCCTGGTAATAGCCGGTGGAATCGGATGGAAAAACTCAACGATTTTCGATGAACTCGATCGTTTGGGCATCAAAAATTATGTGCATTTCCCGGGATATATTGATGATAAGGATCTTCCCAGCCTTTATCGCTCGGCATCTATATTTGTTTATCCTTCATTTTATGAAGGCTTTGGCCTTCCACCACTTGAAGCTATGGCCTGCGGAATTCCAACTATCACTTCCAATATTAGCTCTATGCCCGAAATTGCCGGCGAGGCAGCCATGCAAGTAGATCCTCATAGTGCCGATAGCCTTGCTGATGCTATTTTGCAGATAGCCCAAAATCCCGAATTGGCGACAAACCTTGCACATAAAGGTATCAAAAAAGCTCAAGAATTTACCTGGGACAAAACGGCACAAAAAACAGTAGAAATCTACAAATCGCTATTATATGGAAATAATTGACTCAATTTATAAAAAACTATTGAATAAATTATTAAATACTCTTTATTTACGAATATGAAAGTCGCATTTGTACATGAATATCTAAATCAATACGGCGGTGCCGAGATTGTCCTGCGTCATATGCATGACCTATATCCAGATGCTCCGGTATATACCCTGATATACAATCCCAAAAAGCTTCCCGCTGATATCAATAAATGGGATATTCGGCCGGTTGGATGGTCAAAATATCTGCCATTTAAGAACAAGCTATTTAGGAATTATGCTTTGATCTATCCTACGATGGTCGAGCAGATCGATCTTCGAGAATATGACCTTGTTTTATCATCCTCATATATTTGGGCCCGTGGAGTAATAACGCCCAGCCGATGTCTTCATATTACATATTGCCACACTCCAACAAGACAGTCCTGGGAACTCTATTTCGACTATAAAGAAAGTTATTCGCGCTTTATCCGTAAGGTTATATACCCCTTTGCTTTTAATTACTTACGCATGTGGGATAAGCTCGCAGCCGATAGAGTCGATGAATATATTGCCAATTCTGCCAATGTGAAACAAAGAATCAAAAAATACTATCGCCGTGATTCCGAAATAATATATCCGCCTGTCGAATCTGAAAAATATACACTCTCAACAAGCTATCATGATTATTACATATGCCTTTCGAGATTAGTCCCATACAAGAGAATCGATCTCGCTGTCGAGGCATTCAATAGGCTCGGGAAAAAACTCGTAGTTGTCGGAACCGGAAATGAAATAAATCACCTGAAACATATTGCAAAAAATAATATTGAATTTACCGGTTTTGTCTCATCGAGCGAAAAAGACAAGCTTCTTTCAAAGGCGAAAGCCCTTATCTTCCCTGGCGAGGAGGATTTTGGCATTGTGCCAGTCGAAGCTCAGCTTTCTGGAAAACCGGTTATTGGCTTTGGGAAAGCCGGCATTTTAGAAACCGTAGAAGAGAATAAAACCGGCATCCATTTCAATGAGCAAACAGTAGATTCGATAATTGATGCAGTTGAAAGGTTCGAGCAAAAAATCGATGATTTCGACCCATATGCCATAAGAGATTTTGCTATGCAATTTGATAAAAATATATTCATCGATAAAATGAAAAACTTTATCGACCGAAAATACAGCTTGTGGATAGAGAATCTACCTTGAGCTATTTCAAAGAATACTTAACCTTGAAATATGCAGATGCCTTGACCTTCATTTCAAAAATATTGTCACTATCAAAATTATTAGACTGAGTATTATCACCACTAATGTTTATGATTGAATTTGCAGTTTTAGCTGTATTATCCGAATTATAGCTTTCTATAGTGGTAAAATTTTCAATTATTTCGATTGGTTTGCCCAATTTTGTTTCTATTTTCAATGCAATAAATTCTGCCTTTTTCTCGGCAGCTTCAAGTGCCTTAGTTATTGCTTCTTCTTTCAAAGCTGGGATATCCTCTACAGAAAATTCAACATAACTAATTGTCATATCGCTTTCGCTGGAAATTATCCTGATAGCCTGACTAATAAGAGACAAGTCATCAATAGTTATATTTGCCCTTATCCTTGCTTTATATTCATTAGGTGTTTTTATGAATCTTTTGGCATCTTTTTTACTGGTTGTAAGGCTGGGGATTTTAATTTTCTCTTTTTCGAAGCCAATATCATCAAGCTGGTCGATTAGATTTTTGGCATTGTTTTTTGCTGCTTTGTAAGCATCATCGCCACTTTTTCCTTTTGCTTCGATATTTACACTTATCTTACAATAATCTGCATCGACAATAATTTCAGCATGGCCTTCGACAGTTATCGTTCCATTTTCTGCCTGAGCAAATAGCCCACAAATAAAGATAAAAAGTATCAGACTTAACTTTTTCATTACAATCCTTCTTTTTTTAGTCTTCACCGATATATTTTGTTACAAATTCATTTTGAATAATCTCAAATACAGGTTCGACCTGCAAAATTCCATCTACGCTTTTTTCCTGTTCTTCAAGTGCGAGATTGCAGCTTTCTATTTGCTTCATTTTCGATGCTGCCACATAGAAAGGAATATCAAAATACCTTGCCATAAGTGCCAGTGCCATTGTTCCATTCCGATTTACGAACAATTCATCACAGGATTGATCTGCGCCAACGATTATTATATTTGCCACCGATACAAATCTGCCATAGGCCAAATCCGGGAAAATCACGACTTTATGCCCCAGCTTAAGAAGTTTTTCGGCTTGGTCAAGCCCATCCTTTTGAGGATAACCGAATGATAAATAAACAGTCTGGAAGTTCTTTTCTTTGGCCGCCAGTTCTAATATTGCATAAATAGTATGGCTCTGGCTAATTGTCATCACTTTTCCATTTTTTGGAAGGTATTTTTGGGCATTTTTTGCAATTTGTTTATCGGAATTATCAAGTGTCTTCAGCAATTTATTTGCTTTTAGGACTTTATTACGGTTAACTTCTTTGAGTCTTCGGGCAATATTTTGCAATACAGCCATTTCTGGGAATCTTTCAATGAGTATATCTGCCATCTCATCAATATCGCTTGACTTGTGATTTTCGATAACTATAAGTTCGAGAAAATCCTTGGCCAATCTGACAGAACCGCTTTTGTTATCATTAAGAATATTCTGAAAATTCTCAGAGATTGGTTCTTTGCTTTTGGGCATATTATTTGGCTCCCTGGCTAACCAATAATGTTACAACAGAACCTCTTGGAAGAAGCGTCCCCGGATCGACTGATTGTTTATAAACTGTATTTTCTCTAATCGATGGAATCCTTCGATATTTATATACAATTCCAAGCTCGAGTTCATCCTTCATTTCATCGATATACTCGACATCCATACCGATAAAATTAGGCACCTGTACTTCTGTGTCCCTCGACCCAAGGCTGACAACAATGTCTATCTCTTCACCGACAAATAGAGTTTCTCCGGGAGCTGGATTTGTTTTTATTACATGGGCTTCGAGTATATCATCATTATATTCTGATTTTACATTGCCCAGAGTAATTTTTGCAGAATTCAATGCTATCTCCGCCTCTCTAATCGAATTATCAATAATATCTGGAACAACTGCACGTTCATTGCCGAGGCTTTTGACAACTTTTATTGTTCTGCCTCTTTTGGAGAATGAACCTGCGCCTGGAATTTGCAATGCCACAAAACCGGATGGATATTCTTCCGAATGCTCTTCGTAGAGTACTCTAAGGCCAAATCCCAATCTTTGTGCTTCCAATTTGGCGGCTTCGACCTCCTGCCCGACAAGGTCTGGAATCGGTTTCGATTGTCCATGGCGAACATATAGCATCATGGCATATTGATCGAAAATATATATACCAACACCAAATAAAACCACGAAAATCAAAAGATAGATTATTGCATTTCTGACTTTCTCCATCTATGCTTCCTTAGGAATTAGGCTACCTGTAATAATCGCTTTTTTCTGGCCACAAATATCCAAAACAATTGCGCCATCATCGGAGAGATCGATGAACTTACCTTCCTGCTCTTTATCACCATTTTGGATTATAATATCCTTATCAAGAAATGCCATATTTTCTTTAAGCCTTTTTTTCTGGGCAGGAAAACCTGTTTCATGTATTTCATCGAGCATCTCTTTCAAATTGATGATTGTTCTCTCTATAATATCGAATTTATTGTCCATCGACAATGGGCCGATCGAAGTAGCCGTATCGATATTAATCATTTCTTTATCGAAGGTATTGATGCCTATGCCGAGTACTGTCATATCGTTTTTCGTCTGAATAAGGATACCAGCAAGCTTTTTATCATATAATAATATATCATTCGGCCATTTGATAGTTGTATCCGCACATCTTTGCATTTTGAGGGCTCTGAGGATAGACAGGGCTGCGATTAGGGCAAACCATGTCGGGAAGATTTTTTCTATTATCAGGCTAAAGTATATTCCGCCTTCGGGAGAATGCCATTTTTTGCTCATCCTGCCTCTTCCCATTAGCTGTCTATCTGCAATAATTAGAATTCCATCGGACCGGTCTTCTTTTTCTATCAAATCCATTGCTAATCCATTAGTAGAATGAATTTCTTCATAATGCTGTACCGTATTGATCATTTCCAGACCGATAAGCCTCTGCAAGTTTTGATTTAAATGCTCTTTAGTCAATTTTCTCCAACCTCGAATAATAAACTTATATCCGATGCTTTGACAGAATGAGTTATCGCTCCGGATGAAATATATTCGACACCTGTTGCAGCATAATCTGCGATATTTTCTTCATTTATTCCACCGGAAGCCTCGAAAGGCACTTTATAGTCCTTTTCACTTCTTATTTCGATAGCTTTTAATATCTCATCGGGGGTAAAATTATCGAGCATTATTCTATCGATTGGGTATTTAAGGGCAGTTTTCAATTCATCGAAATTGGTGACCTCCACCTCTACAGGAACACGTGGCATTCTGTCCATAATTCTTCGCAATGTGCCTTTCATGCCTCCTATTGCATGGATATGATTTTCTTTTACCAGTACCATATCATAAAGCCCCATCCTGTGATTTACGCCGCCGGCGGTCCGCACTGCATATTTCTCGAGAGCGCGAAGGCAGGGTAGTGTTTTTCTCGTATCGAGTAATTTGGTGTCTCTATTGCCAATAAGGCTGACGAGTTTATGAGTCTGGGTAGCGACTCCGCAGGTATGCTGCAAGAAATTAAGAGCAGTGCGTTCTCCTGCCAGCATTTTGGAATAATCGCCATATACGCCGCCAATCAAGTCGCCTTTTTTGAAATGTGCCCCCTCGGGCAAATTCTGAACAACTTTCAATTCCGGGTCTAAAATCTCGAATATCATTCCGACCATGAAAAATCCTGCCAGGACTCCATCTTCTTTGGCAATAAAGCTACCGCTTCCGGAAGATTCTCGGCCAATTAGAATATCGCAGGTTATATCGCCATCGCCAAAATCCTCTTCCAATGCATCGATGGCTATCTTTCTTAAATATGCTCTATCTAAATCCATTAAATGCCTTCCCTTATTTAATTCTGCCTCCCAAACAAGTATTACCCATATTAAATATGGGCAAAAATTCTGCCGTTGCAAGTTAATTTACAAAATTTGAGTAATTTGTAAATATTAAATCCACTATCTTTGAGATTATTGGTTTATTTTTGTTTTTTTTTCAATATATTTGTTTATAGAAAGGAAAGATGATATGAGAGCGAAAAATCTAATCTGGCTGGCAATTGCTATTCTGCTGATTATTATAGGTTCAGTAATTTATACTCGCATCACCAATAAACCAATGATCACAGAAGGCCTTCGCGGCCCACAGGAATCACTTACCGAACAAGTCTATCTCGCTCCGACAAATCTTTTCCCATTATACGACTACCTACCTGGCGAATTCCGAAGTCTTATCGATACTTCAAAATTTATGCCATTTGAAAAAACGGCCATCTTCGATGAATCTTCGATAAGAAGATACGATAACGAGCTTGATGAGGCATATGATCTATCATCTGGAATCGCAAGGCCGGAGCAATTATCAGATTTGGATATCGAATATTCGATTTACAGATGGGCCTATCATGATGCGGATAGTCAAAAGGCTATTATTATTACTGCCAATTTCTCTCCTGAAAATTTTCAGCACTGGTATTTCTCCAATTGTCCAATCGACTCGATGGCAATTAATATGAATTTAATGGACAGAAATATTCTTCAACAAATCCCAAAAAGTGCTCGGATGGGAGAAATAGATAGCATCTCGGAAGATGGTGCGATATTTCCGTCATTCGATGTTCCACTCGTCCATGGCCATGAATTTACATTTTACAGAACTATCGATGCAAAAGTCGATACGCTCGATTCTCTGCTTTATAGAGATTCACTTTATGATTTTTCTGTTTCGGACAGCAATATTATCATGAGCAAATACAGGATCATATGGCATTCTGTGAGTGACACTTTCCATATACCTTTGGGAATCAAATTGTATGCAGATATTGTCGATGACACCATTTCCTATAAAATAAGCCCCAAAGAAAAAAAGAGGTTCCTGAAAACCGGCGATCATTTCAGAATGAATGAATTTGGAAACTAGTTCGACTAATAAATATGGCCTTTTAAAGCAGATTAGCGGCTTCTCTATCCTGGGTAAGGTTTGGTATGTTTATTCTATTAAATTTAGTAATTTTTAATTCATTGGCTTTTCAGGAAGGGAAACTATAGACAGTTGTGAATCAAGGCGGAGCATTGAGATTTGGCCCTTGTTCCACGCAGAGCGTTGGAACAAGGATAAGTAACGGCGCTGTCATCGTAGCCATCGCCTTCGTTCTAGGCGGCGTGTTGGAGCAAGAGTTTTTGAGTGTGAGAGTCGCTAATTGCATATGGGCTATACTTGTTGCTCATAATTCACTAAAAATTTTGCAATAACAATAAACCCGAAGGCTCTATACCTTCGGGCTTCATAAGGAGGGACAGAAATTTTGGGATATTGGACAGGTTAATCTTTAGTAGAGTGATTAAGGAAATATCCCTCTATTTTCATATACTCTTTTGAGTTTTTCTAATCCCAGGCTATAACACGCTCGCCTGGGATCTGTATCATGTTCATTTGCATATTTTTGGACTTTTTCGTAGATTCTTATCAACTTACATTTCAGCTTTCTATCGACGGTTTCCAAATCCCATCTTTCTGAGCGTTTATTCTGTAGCCATTCGAAATAATCGACTATTATGCTTCCTGCACATCCGAGCATATCCGGAATGTACTGGATATTTTTGCGTTTTAAGTTTTCATCTGCATTTGGTGTTATTGCATGATTTGCAGCTTCGACTATGAGCTTTGCATCCACGAGTGTCGATGTTCTGAGATTGACCTGATTTTCCAATGCTGCAGGTATCAATATATCACATTTAACGCTCATAAAATCATCATGGCTAAGTCGTTTTGCTCCCGGAAAGCCATTTATCGATTTTCTGCGCGCTACATATTCCATAAGCTCATAAGGGTCGATTCCATCGGGATTATAGATCGGGCCGGTCAGGTCTTCGACAGCGATTAGTTTTGCGCCCTTATCATGCAGAAGCCTTGCAGTCCATGAACCGACATTTCCGAATCCCTGTACAATAAAGTCGATTTCTGATATATCGACATTGTTATCTTTACACCATTTTTCTATCAGATATAGAACCCCCTGACCGGATGCTTTATTTCTTCCTGCGCTACCGCCGAGCATATGTGGTTTGCCAGTAATGGCATGGATATTCATATTTCTTTTATGAGGAGGCATCATGGTAAGATGGGTATCGACCATCCACGCCATAATCTGCTGATTAGAATTTATATCCGGGCCGGGAATATCGTATTCTGCGCCGATATTATTGCCGAGTGCATAGGTAAAACGGCGCGTTATCCTTTCGAGTTCATCTCTTGAGAAGAATGAAGGATTAATCCTGATTCCGCCCATTGCACCGCCGAATGGGATATCAAAGAGTGCATTCTTTATCGTCGTCCATCTTGCGAGTGCTCGCATATCGTCCAATTCTATGGCAGGATGATATCGAAGGCCGCCTTTGTATGGCCCGAGCAAATTATTATGCTGCACACGAATACCCTGAAAAAGACGCATCGAACCATTATCGGTTTTGACCGGAAAATTGGTAACTATCTCATTGTTATTATGCCCTAAAATATTAGAAATATTATCCTCTAATCCGATGAAATTAGCGGCATCATCGATACGCTTATAGATAGATTCCTGAAGTTTAATATGCCCATTCATCTTTCATCATCTCTTTTCTTTGTGCTTTTTATTATTATCATCAACATAACAATTAATATGAGCGCTGGCCTTTTGCCAGCGCTCCATTTATAATAAGCAGGATCAGGGAAAGATACCTCTTTCAGTATAGACTTTTTCAAGGGTTGATAGTGCGCAGATATATGCTGCTGTTCGCCAGTCGGTATTGTATTCCTCTGCGGCATCGCGGACTCTGTTGAAGGCATTTACCATAAGCTTAAGGAGCTTCTGATCGACCTGTTCTAAGTCCCATTTCTCCGAACGCTTGTTCTGAAGCCATTCGAAATAGCTGACGATAACACCTCCGGCATTACACAGGATATCGGGAAGGACATCGATTCCCTGGCTTTCGAGTATCATGTCGCCTTCGATATCTGTCGGGCCATTAGCTCCTTCGGCTACCAATTTGACATTAAGCTCGGGAGCTGTTTCTGCCGTTATCTGATTTTCGAGTGCTGCAGGTATGAAAATATCTGCATCCAGCCTGAAGAATGCTTTCTTATCGATTTCTACAGTTCCGGGGAATCCTTTCACGCCGCCTGTTTCTGCTACAAACTCTGCAAGGTGGTCGGGGTCTATGCCGTTTTCATTATATATGATTCCGGTAACATCTTCGACAGCAATCATCATAGAGCCATGCCTTTTCATAAGCTTTGCAGCCCATGAGCCA
Organism: Candidatus Zixiibacteriota bacterium; assembly: GCA_046542255.1. Taxonomy (GTDB): domain Bacteria; phylum UBP14; class UBA6098; order JBKHBT01; family JBKHBT01; genus JBKHBT01. The sequence continues at coordinate 9,815 of JBKHBT010000108.1, forward strand.
ACATTTCCGAAGCCCTGCACAAAATATTTTGCTCCATCGAGATCGAAATTACGGCTCTTTGCCCATTGTTCGATAGCGAATACGACACCTTGCCCGGTAGCCTTGTTTCGACCGATGCTTCCGCCGGATTCCACCGGTTTTCCTGTTACGACATGGATGCTTCTATGACGATCGTGCGGGGGTTGTGTAGAAAGATAAGTATCGAGTATCCAGGCCATTATTTGCGCATTGGTATTGACATCTGGTGCTGGTATATCGTATTCCGGGCCAATATTATTGCCAAGGGCATAAGTGAACCTTCTCGAAATACGTTCTAATTCAGATATTGAATATTTAAACGGGTCGATCTGAATTCCGCCTTTGCCACCACCAAAGGGAATGCCAACGATGGCAGATTTCCAGGTCATCCATGTAGCCAGAGCACGAACCTCATCGATATTTACTGCTGGATGAAAGCGAAGGCCACCTTTGTATGGCCCTAAAGCATTATTATGCTGAACTCGATATCCTGTGAAGACCTCTACCCTACCATCATCCATTTTGACAGGAAATTGCACTACGATTTCATTAGTAGTATTTTGTAGAATCTTCCTGATATTGGAATTCAGGCCCATTAGGGTCGATGCTTTGTTGAATTGCTGCGTAACATTGTCATAGACATTGGATTTTGGTTTTTCGGGCTTGTTTTTTTGTTCTGTAATGTTTTTCACAAGAGTATTAGCCATTATATCCTCCAAATAAGGTTAAGTCATTTTTGAGGGCCAATGATTTCTCAAAGGCCCTCGTTCGCTGCAGATATAAGTTTGAAAATGTCATCTATATTCTTCGCAATGCCATACACCTGTCTCTGGCTTGGGATAGGTGCATGTCGCTGCATTAGCACAATTTAGGCAAAGGCCTTTAAGGTTCTTTTTGCCAGGGAGTTCTTCTCTTTCAGATTCCTGGCGAATTACTCTTCGCTCGGGAGCTTTTTCGATTTCGAATTCCTCGCAGAACATAACCGGTGCATCTTCTGATTTCGGGAACGTGCATTCATCGGCATGAATACATGTCGAGCAAAGGCCTTTTACGGCTAATTCGCTCTTTTTTTCGGAAATTACGCTAGTTTTTTCAGCTACTTTTGGACTGGACATTTCATCCTCCTATTTCTCTTTTAAAGCCATATATATAACATATATATAATACTTAATATATACGCAAAAGGCTTTACTGATGTTTTAGCCTGAAAAGTATGACAATGC